>JAJXXI010000025.1 GCA_021781185.1 bacterium | reverse complement strand
TGGCGACTGGGCTTTGGCCAGCTCGTCACCGGCATTTTTCTGCTGGTGTTTTGCAGTCAGACGTCGGCGGGCGCGGGCATTTTCCTGGCGTTGTTCATCCTGCTCTACAATTTCTCGCACAAATTTTTCACCGCCTCGCCGTGGCTCATGGGCGCGTGCCGGTTCTGGGTTTACGTCATTGCCGGAGCAGCGGGCGCTGAAGGCCTGAACGGCTGGCCAATCTTTTGCGGACTGGCGCTGGCGCTTTACGTCGTCGGCCTGAGCTACGTGGCGCGACGCGAAGGTTTCCGCGCCGCCGTGCCGCACTGGCCGTTGCTGTTGCTGGCCGCACCGGTCATTCTGGCGCTGACCATGAACACCGGCGGCTATCGCGCCGTTGCCATCGGCATTTCCATTTTGTTCACGCTTTGGACGGCCTGGTGCATCTGGAGTGTTTTCACCGGCGGCGAGATCAATTTTGGCTGGATCGTCACGAACCTGCTGTCCGGCATCGTGCTGGTGGACTGGCTGGCGGCGGCACCGCAAATACCTCATTTTACGGGAGCCGTCATCTTCCTGGCGTTGTTTGGCCTGACCAAATGGCTGCAAAAATTCGTGCCGGCGACTTGAGCATGGCCGGTTTTGGTGGCGCGAGCAGCCGCATAAACCGGATGCCGCAGGTGTCAGCGGCTCGCGAGAACGCTCGCCCCACCTGCTTTTCAAACAACTCCGGCACACTCGCATATTCCCAAAATCCGAACGCATCTTGACACTGTCCTTAAGATAGCGGGGTAACGGTTCCTCATCCGATATAAACAACGCACCACGCAATTCGTGTCTACCTATGGAACCAACCCCCAAGCGATTCCCCAGTCTTGCCGACGTCGAACGTGAAGTTGCGGCCGAAGGCCGCCAATGGATGCAGGAGCGGCTGCAAGCACGGCTGCAACAACTCGCCGATAAACAGGGCGAGGTTTTTCCCCCTCCAGCAGCGCCGGCGGCGAAAGCTTACCCTCCACAGCGAATACGGCGACGTCCGTCTGCTCGTTGATTACGGGCAGGATCCCCACAGCCGGCAGTGGGGCTGTCCGCTCCAACGGGCGTGGGGATTGGGGCCGCATCAAAAGCTGATGCCCGGACTGGCCGAGAAGTTGTGTTTTACGGTGACGGCGACCGGAAGCTATGAGGAAGCGGCGGCGGTGGCCAGCAAATGGGGCGTGCCGGTGGACGATTCCACGTTGCACGCCTTGGTGCAACGCATGGGGAGGCAGGCCGAGGTTCAAACCCAGCAACGGCTGACGACACTTCCGCCCGAACGGGAACCGCAACGGGGCACCACGCCCTTGGCCGTATTGATGGTGGATGGCTGGCAGGTGCGCCAGCGCGGGGACGGTTGGGGCAAGAGGAAAACGTCAAAACCCCGCGTGGAATGGCACGAATTGAAGACCGGCGTCTTTTACCGGCACGAACAATCGGCGCGAACCAGGAACGGACGCGGCCTGCTGGCCGACAAGGTCATTGTCAGTTGGCAGGGTCCGCCCGGCGAACTGGGGCGGCGCCTGAATTGGGAAGCGGTGCGCGGTGGTTTGGGCCGGGCGCGCCAGACGTTGTTTTTGGGCGATGGCGCGGCCTGGATTTGGAATTTACAGCAAGACCGCTGGGCGAGCGCCACCGGGTTGCTGGATTTTTATCACGGCAGCGAGCATCTCTGGGCCTTGGGCGAAGCCTGCTGTGGCGCCCAGCCGCCGGCGTTGGCCCGGTGGGTTGAACCCCGTTTGCACGAACTGCGCCACGGGCGGGAACAAAAAGTCCTGGCCCAGATTAAAAACTTAAAGCGGCGCGGCGGGGCGGCCGGCGAGGTCATTGAGCGGGAACGCCATTATTTTGCGACGCATGCCGGGCGCATGAATTACCAGGCCGTGGCCCGGCGCGGTTGGCCCATCGGCTCGGGCGCGGTCGAATCGGCTTGTCGCCAGAAGCAATGCCGGTTCAAACGTCCCGGCCAGTTTTGGACCGCCACCGGCTTGAGAAATCTCTGCGCTTTGGATGAGGCCCGCCGCAACCACCATTGGGATGAGCTGTGGACCCTAAATTAAGGACAGTATCAAGATGCGCCCCCCAAATCCGCGCTGTCAAAGCCGCGCTTGAACAGTAGCCCGCATCAAGCTACCCTTGTCGTTCGCTTATGAGCGCTGAAGCACCTGTCAAATTGACACACAACGAGGAGATCAAGACCGCGATTCCGACGCTGGCCGGCACCATTGCCGCCACCATCGCCGATCCGGCGGCCGATCATTTCTCCGATGATGACAACCAGTTCCTGAAATTTCACGGTTCCTACCAGCAGGACGACCGCGACCTGCGCAAGACCGGCAAGAAATACATCATGATGGTGCGCAGCCGCGTGCCCGGCGGCGTCCTGACCGCGCAACAGTGGCAGGTCTTCGATGATCTCTCCTCAAAATACGCCAACAATACGCTGCGCGTCACCACGCGCCAGACCATCCAGTTTCACGGCATTCTGAAATCCAACCTCCGCGCCGTGGTCAAAGGCATCAACGACTCCTTGCTTTCCACGCTGGCCGCCTGTGGCGACGTGAATCGCAATGTCCTCGCGCCGCCCACGCCCGCCTACACCCAGGCGCGCGAACAGGTTTATGCCGATTGTAAAAAAGTCGCGCTCGCGCTCGCGCCAAAAACCCAGGCGTATCATTCCATCTGGATTGACGGCGTGCAGCTCGATTTGAACGCGAACGAAAACAAGGATTTCGCCGATCCGCTCTACGGCAAAACCTACCTGCCGCGCAAATTCAAAATCGCCTTCGTCATTCCGCCGGTGAACGACCTGGATGTTTACACGAACTGCCTTGGTTTGATTGCGATTGTCGAAAACGACCAGCTCGTCGGCTACAACGTGTGCGTCGGCGGCGGCATGGGCCGTAGCCATGGCAATGACGCGACCTATCCGCGCCTCGCCGATGTCATCGGTTTTATCACGCCAGACAAACTTGTGGATGTGGCGAAGGCCGTGCTCGCGATTCACCGCGATTTTGGCGACCGCACTGACCGCAAGCACGCGCGCCTCAAATACGTCATTGCTGAACGCGGCGTGGACTGGGCACGCGCCGAAATTGAGCAGCGCGCCGGCATCACGCTGGCACCCAGCAAACCTTACAACTTCACCACCACGGCCGACCTGCTCGACTGGCGCAAAGCGGTGGACGGAACCTGGTTTCTCGGATTGTTCGTCACCACGGGCCGCGTGAAGGACGTCCAGGGACACGCCCTGAAAACGGCGTTGCGCCAGGTCGCCGATAAATTCCCGACCATTGAATTTCGGCTTTCCGCGAACCAAAACGTCATTCTCGCGAACGTCAATGAAGCGGACAAGGCCGGCATCAATGCCATTCTCGCGGAGCACGGCGTGAAAGTGGAAAACCAGGCCAGTGTGCTGCTGGCCGCCTCGATGGCCTGCCCGGCGCTACCGACTTGCGGCCTCGCACTTGGTGAAAGCGAACGCATGTTGCCCGGCCTGCTTGAACGCATTGAAAAGCTGCTGGCCGAAGTGGGCCTGCCAAATGAGGAAATTATCATCCGTTCGACCGGCTGCCCGAACGGCTGCGCCCGGCCTTACATGGCGGAGATCGCCTTTGTCGGCAAGGCTCCGGGCCGCTATCAGGTCTGGCTCGGCGGCGATGTCGCCGGCACGCGCCTGAACAAAATCTGGAAGGACGTCGTCAAGGAAACGGAGCTGGAAAACGAATTCCACCCCGTGTTCACGCGCTTTGCAAAGGAACGCACCGCCGGTGAACGCTTTGGCGACTGGTGCGAGCGAGTGCTTCTGAAAGAACTGGCAGCCGGGTGATTCACGGTGAATTCCTGCGCGCTTTTTTCCCCAACAGAAAACGGACGCCCGTTTGAATTCAGGCGTCCGTTGTTGGATTTTTTTGCCGCAGGCGATTCAGCCATGCAGCGCCTCGTAAACCTTGCCCACCATCTTCTCGCTGGGCTTCAAGGTTTTGGCACCCTGCTTCCATTTGGCCGGACACGCCTCGTCGGGATGCGCCAGCAAATAGACGTTGGCCTCAACCTTGCGCACCAGTTCATCCGCGTCGCGCCCGACGTTGTAAAAGTTGACCTCGGATGTGACGAGCTTGCCCAGCGGGTTGATGATGAACGTGCCGCGCAGCGCCAGACCGCTGGCTTCGTCGTAAACGCCGAACAGGCGGCTGATCTTGCCGGTCGGATCCGCGCCCATGAGGTATTCCACCTTCGACAGGAGTTTCTCGGAGTCGCGCCAGGCCAGATGGGCAAAGTGCGTGTCGGTGGAAACGGAGATGACCTCCGCTCCAAGTTTTTTAAGCGCCGCATGTTTCTCGGCCAGGTCGGCGAGTTCCGTCGGGCAGACGAACGTGAAGTCTGCCGGATAGAAAACCAGCACGGTCCATTTGGCGTGTTTTTTCAATTCCTCCAGCGAAACCTTGCCAAAAGCACGCTCGATGGGATCAAAAACGTCCATCACAAAATTCGGCACGTCCATGCCGACCGACACCGAAATTGGTTCACAACCACAACCGCAATCCTGTTCACTCATTTGATATATTCCTTGATTTTAATGCCAACGGGTTCAACACCGCGACGGCTGGCAGCCGTGCAGCGCGGGGAGTAAAATCAAGCGCCGCCCAAAAGTCAATTTTCACCAGTCAAACCAGCCAAAATTCTCATGACTCCCGACCAAATCACAGCCACCAACGCCAAGTTGCGCAACCAATCGCCGCTGGAAATCATCCGCTGGGCCATCGCCCAGGCCAATGGCCGCGCGATTGTCTCCACCAATTTCCGTCCTTACGAAGCGGTGATTCTGCATCTCGTCACGCAGGTGCAGCCGGACATTCCCGTGCTCTGGGTGGACCACGGCTATAATCGCCCGGCCACTTATCGCCACGCCGAACAGGTGAAAAAGATGCTCAAGTTAAACATCAAGGCTTACATTCCGAAGATGACCGCCGCCCATTACGACGCCGCGTTCGGCGGGATGCCCGAACCGACACCGGAAAACGAGGCGCAAATCAAAGCGTTCAGCACCGCGATGAAACTGGAACCGTTCCAGCGCGGCATGAAGGAACTCGCACCGACCGTCTGGCTTACGGCGCTCCGCAAGGTGCAGAATCCGAACCGCGCCGGTCTGGATATCGTGAGCGAGGACAACAATTTCAATTCCCTGAAGGTCAGCCCGCTGTTTTACTGGAGCGACGCCGACATGGAAAAACATCTCGCCGACCACAATCTGCCGAACGAATGGGATTATTTCGACCCCGCCAAGGCTGACGAAAAACGCGAATGCGGCTTGCACGCGAGCTGGGGCGGCACGGCCGTCTCCGGCGGCGCGGGGATTTGACAACTGAAGCAACCACGAATGGACACGAATTTCCACGAATAAAATCCAGCAGGACAAGCCCATGAAATTATTCGTGTTCATTCGTGTCCATTCGTGGTTAAAATAATTTCCCGATGAGTTCATACCATCTTGATCATTTGCAGTTTCTGGAAACCGAGGCGATTCACGTCATGCGCGAGGTCGCCGCCGAGTTTGAACGTCCCGCCCTGCTCTTTTCCGGAGGCAAGGATTCCATCTGCCTGCTGCGCCTCGCGGAAAAGGCGTTCCGTCCGTCCGACCTGCCGTTCCCGTTCTTGAACGTCGAAACCGGCCACGAATTT
>JAJXXI010000517.1 GCA_021781185.1 bacterium | reverse complement strand
TTTGTCTGATTCTTGAAACTATTTGGATTTTAAGAATCAAATGAAACTGCCAGACGATGATCCAGCCCCGACAATGATCTTCAGGCGTTGACCGATTTCTTGGGCCATGCAAATCATTTCCCCGGCTTCGGCCTCTTTGAGATGACTGCGGCAATTGAAAGTCCACAACTGCAACCACACGTCAAAATGCCGCGCTTCGAGGCCCAGCGGCAAATGTTTCCTCGGCATCTGGCCGGAATAGCCCGACGGGCCGCCAGTCAGCCGCGCCCAGAACGAACCGATCTTTTCCAGATGCGCCGGCCAGTCCTCGATCTGTTGATTAAAAATCGGGCCGATCAACGTATGCTGCCGCACGTCGGCATAAAAATGATGCAACAGTCGCGCCAGTCCATCGCGACCGCCAATCCGTTCATACAAACTGGGCTGTAAATTCATGTCCTTCACCGGGGACAGAATAAACCCGGTAAGCTGTATTGCCAATATAGTTTTACTTGAAAGACCGCGTCTTTTCATGGACTGTGTAGCCGATGCGACTGAGCACCTTTTCCGATTACTCATTGCGCGTGCTGATGCACGCCGCCTTGCGCGCGCCGGAAAGGGTGACGGTGGATGAAGTGGCGGAAGCCTACAACATTTCCCGCAATCATCTGGTCAAAGTGGTTCACGCCCTGGGCCGCAACGGTTTTCTCGCCACCCGGCGCGGAATTGGCGGCGGATTCACCCTGGCGATGCCGCCCAATCAAATCGGGCTGGGACAGGTTATGCGCCTGGCCGAGGCGGATGAAACCGTAATTGACTGTCGTGAACGAAGCGGCGGCAGGTGCCGGATTTTTCCGGCCTGCCGTCTCAAGGGCGTGCTGGACGAAGCGGCAGCGGCATTCTTCGCGGCGCTGGACAACTACTCGCTGAATGATTTGGTGAAACGACCGGCTGAAATGAAAACCGTGTTAAAAATCTAACCCAACGAACCTGATGAACCGCGACCAACTCTACCTGATCAAGCCCGATTTTTTAGACCGGGGAAGCAAAACGTTCTTCTGTCCCGGCTGTGCGCAAATGGTGGGACTTTTGGAATATTATCCGGCGCTCAAACAAAACGTGGAAATTCAGCTCGTGGATTTTCAGCGGCCGCGCCCGGCGCTGGTTGCGCTTTTGGGAGAGCAAAACCAAAGTTGTCCGATCCTTATTTTGCGAAGTGCGCCGCCGAACCTGTCCGCCAACCTTGAGGTGCGCCAGGCCAATGGCCTTTATTTTATCGAAGGCGCGGAGGAAATTGCCACTTATCTGGCGCACACTTATGCGACTGGCTTGCCGCGTTAACAAGGAGAAGCAAACTGATGATCAGGGTCCTCATTGTGGCAACAACCCGTCAAACCATCGGCGGGTGAATCGTGACTTTCTTTGCCGCTCATCATCGCTAAAATAATCGCAGGATATGGAAGACACACTTTTTTGGAGCCGGCTGCAGTTTGGATTCACCATCACCTATCACTATCTGTTTCCGCAACTGACGATGGGGCTGGCGTGGATCATTGTCTTTTTCAAATGGAAACATCTGCGCACTGGCGATGAACGATTTGGAAATGCCGCGCGTTTTTGGGCGCGCATTTTCGGGATCAACTTCGCCGTCGGCGTCGTGACCGGCATCCCGATGGAATTTCAATTCGGCACGAACTGGGCGGCGTTCTCAAAATTTTCCGGTAACATCATAGGTCAGACCTTGGCGATGGAAGGCATGTTTGCCTTCTTTCTCGAAAGCGCGATGATCGGCGCGATGGTTTGGGGCGAAAAGCGACTTGGGCCGCGCAATCATTTTCTCGCTACGTTGGGTGTGGCGCTGGGCAGTTGGTTGTCGGGCTATTTCATTCTGGCGACCAACGCGTTCATGCAGCATCCCGTCGGTTATTCAACGGCGGTGGACGGCTCGTTGCGGCTGGCAAGTTTCAGCGGTTTTCTGCTGAACCCGTGGGCGATGATTATGTTTCTGCACAATCAATGCGCCGCGCTCGTCACCGGCTCCTTTGTCGTCACCGCCGTCGGCGCGCTTTACGCCTTGCGCGGCAAACATGCGGAACAGGCGTCGCTGTTTCTAAAAACCGGCACGTTGGTCGGATTGATTTCCTGCGTGCTCGTTGCCTTTCCTACCGGCGATCAACAAGCGAAAATGGTGGCGCAGCATCAGCCCGTCAGTCTCGCGGCAATGGAAGGACATTTCCACGGCGGCACGAATGTGGAACTCAATTTCATCGGCCAACCCAATGTTTCCGAAGAGCGCATAGACAATCGCATCTATATGCCTTATGCGTTGAGCTTTCTCGCCTTCGGCCATCTTCATGCGAAAGTTCAAGGACTTGATGATTTTCCGAAAGACGAATGGCCGACGAACATCGCGTTGCTGTATTACGCCTTTCACATCATGGCCGGTTTGGGAACCATTTTTATTTTGCTTATGGCGCTCGCTAATTTTCAGCGCTGGCGCGGACGACTGGAAAAATCGCGCGGTTTGCTGTGGGCATTGATGCTGGCATTCCCATTTCCTTACATCGCCACAACGGCGGGCTGGATGACCGCCGAGCTTGGACGGCAACCGTGGATTATTTTTCACATTCTGCGCACCGGCCAGGGCGTCAGCGATGTCGTGAGCGGTGGAAATGTTTTGTTCACCCTGATTGGTTTCACCGGACTTTATTTCGTGCTAGGCGTGCTATTTTTATTTCTTGTCGCGCGCGAAATCGCGCACGGCCCGCAAAGTATTTCCGCCGATGGAAAAATGGAGGTGTCCCATGATTGAAACCTGGTATGCGATTTTGACCTTCATGCTCGTCATGTTCCTCGTGCTGGAAGGATTCGATATTGGCGCGGGCATGTTGCAGCACATCGTCGGCAAAACGGAAGCGGAACGCCGTCTCGTCATTGCGGCCATCGGACCGTTGTGGTCGTGGCACGAAGTCTGGCTCGTCGGTTTCGGCGGCACGTTGATGGTGGCGTTTCCGAACATTCTCGCGTCTTCGTTCGCAGGATTTTATCTGGCGTTTTTTCTTCTGCTGTGGTCGCTGATTTTGCGCGGCATTTCGATTGAAGTGGGTGGACACATTGGCGAACCAATGTGGCGCACAGCCTGGAACTTTATTTTTGTCGTGGCCAATTTGCTGCTCGCCATTCTCATCGGCGCGGCGCTGGGCAACATCGTGCGCGGCGTCCCGTTGAATGCAGACGGCAAATTCGCACTCGCGTTTTTCACCAACTTCAGCCCGTATGGCAACGTTGGCATTCTCGATTGGTTCACCGTTTCCGTCGCCGTGTTTATGCTTGTGACGTTTGCGGCGCATGGCGCAACTGCTTTGGTTTTGAAAACCGAAGGGCCGGTGCATGACCGCAGCCTGCGCCTCGCGCGGCGATTATGGAAAATTGTTTTGCTGCTGCTGGCGCTGGTCACATTTGAAACGTGGCGTGTGCGACCGGAATTATTTTCGGGAATGACGCCGAAACCAATCGCGTGGCTGGGACTGGTTGGCGTCATCATCGGCGCGGTGATGATCTTCACCGGCTTGCGCGGCAAAGGTGAATTGCGCGCCGTCCTCGGCTCCAGCCTGTTTATCGCCGGATTGATGATCGCGGGAGCCGCGAGCGTATTTCCAATTATGCTGCATTCAACGCTCGCGCCGGAAAATTCTTTGTCTGCTTACAAGAATGCCGCCGCCGGACACGGACTCGTCATCGCGCTGATCTGGTGGCCCATCGCATTTATTCTGTCCATCGGATACGCGCTGTTCATTTACCACTATTACCTCGGCAAGGTGAAAGCTTCCGAAGACACGCAAAATCCTTATTGATGGAGAATTTTATTCGCCCAGATTACGGCGAAGCAGATCTGTTAGCTTTGCCGGGGATAGCACGGTCACTGTTTTACCTTTCACGGTGAGGAGTTTTTGCGCGCGAAATTTGGCTAGGGTGCGCGAGAAAGTTTCACCAATTGTCCCCAGTTCAGCCGCCAGCACGCGCTTGGTCATCGTCAGTTCAATTTTGACTGGCGATACGGCCTGCGGATTGGGGCAGCGTTTCACCAACCAGTTTGCCAGGCGCGTTTCCACGTCCTTCACCGTGAGGTCTTCAATTTGTCCCACCAGCACGCGCAAATGGCTGCTCATCGAGCCGAGCATCCGCAACGCTAGTTCCGGCTGGCGCTTGAGCAATGCCAGAATGCCGGTCTTTTGGACCAGCAGAACTTGTGTGTCTTCCAGCGCGCGCGCGTCGGCGGGATAGCCGGTCGGCGCAGCCAGCGCGACCTCGGCAAAGGAATCGCCGGTGCGAAAAACATGAATGACCTGCTCCTTGCCTGTGGCGGTCACGCGATGGACGTTCACCGCGCCGCGCTGCACGACATAAAAGCCGGTCGCCGGATCACCTTCGTGGAACAGGTATTCGCCGCGCTCCAGCGACTTGACCAGCGTGGCCTTCGCAATCGCCTCCAAATCCACCACGGGCAGGCCGGTGAAAAGCTGGCAGCTTCGCAGCGTATTGACGACGGCCATTTCTTTGAATTCTGCGAACGCGGACGACATGACTTCATTCAATCAGCTTCGCGCCAAAAGTAAACCAGCCAGTCTGCGCCGTTGCCGCGCTCAACCTTGCTGGCAAAGCCGTCACCGGCCAGTTTCTCGACCAGCGGCGACGGCAGGAACGGCGCGCCGACGCTCAAGCCTTCATCCGGCTTGAGCGCGGTGACTCGTTTCAGGATTTCAGGAAATGGCTCGACGCCGCGCCGGATCAGGTCGCGCACGTCGAAGCGTTTGAATTGGGTCGGCGGCCGCATGGTTCAGCGAGCCACCGTTCGACTGATGCGCAGCGGCAGGGTGGCAAAGCCGCTGGCAGGATAGACGGCTAACGCGAAGCATGTTTCCCGGCGATCGCCAGCTTCAAAGGTCGCCGCATAAAAAAACCGCCACCGGCTCCGGCGCCAGCGACCGACTGCCGGGTTCTTTGGGCGACGTCAGTTGGGTCGCCGCGCGCCAGGAGAATTTTTCCACGGTCAGCGGCATGACTTGATTTTCAATGGCCGCCGCAGCGCCCGGCAACTTCCTCTGCGAGCGCGGTCGCTTTCAGCTTCGTGATTTTCACGCGGAATTCCGTCGGGCCTTTGACGAGATGTTCCCAGGTGAAAGCCTCCGGCCATTGCGCGGCGAATTGATAGCGGAGGGGGACGGGATCGTGGTCATTAAGCAGGATGAAATGCTCGCCGACGGCCAGTTCCAGCCATTGCTTGATGATTAGCCCGTGTTTAACGGAGCAAGGAGTGGGGCGGACGTCCATGACGCGATCCGCGCCGATGGTGGTTTCAGTTGATGTGTTCATATTATTGTTATTTATCATGTTTCGGTTGTTGGCTAAAAACTGCGGACACCCGCCATGTTGCGGCCGGTTTCCGTCATCATCGAGGGATGCCACGGCGGGTCCCAAACGACTGCGACTTCCACCTCGGCCACGCCGTCGAGTGTCAGCAAAATGTTTTTCACGCCTTCCGCGATGCTGTCGTGCATCGGGCAACCGGGAGTCGTAAGTGTCATCGTCACCGTTAATTTACCGGCCTGAAAGGCGTAGCGGTAAATGAGGCCGAGGTCCACGATGTTACAGCCGATCTCCGGGTCGATGACCTGGCGCAAGGTTTCGAGGACGAGTTCGTCGGTGAGGGGTGTGGCGGTCATAAGGCT
>JAJXXI010000452.1 GCA_021781185.1 bacterium | reverse complement strand
GCCAATTCCATGCGCGCCCAATGGGGTGGCAACATTCAAGTCTCCGAGGCGCACACCAACAAATACGCCGAATTATTCAGCTCGGGTCAGCCGGTGATCATCACTCCCTTCAAACCGGACCTGCTGGTGCAGAGACGCTCCGGTTGGAACGCCGCCGGTTCGTGGCGCGCCAATGAAGGCCGCCGGTTCAACCGGCCCGGGGAGGAGAATGCCTCGCGCCGTCGTCGCGGGGACATCACCTTGATGCAGGTGGCGGCACCGGTGCGTGACGCGGCGGGCAAGGTGGTCGGGGCGCTGGCGTTGATCATCAATCCGGACAAGGAATTCTCCAAAATCCTTTCCGTGGCGCGGTCAGGAACCTCCGGTGAGACCTATGCCTTTGACCAAACCGGGCTGTTGATTTCCCACAGCCGGTTTGACCCGCAGCTCAAGCAATTGGGACTGCTGGAGGCCACCAACACCACTTCCGCCCTGAACTTGAGGCTCACCGATCCCGGCGGCGACTTGACAAAAGGTTTTCGCCCGACCAATGTTGCAACTGCTGACCGGCCGCTGACCAGTCTCGTGGCCAGTGCCGTGGAAGGCCGGGATGTGGTGAACGTGGTGCCGACCCGCGATTATCGCGGCGTGCCGGTGGTGGGGGCCTCGCGCTGGCTGCCGCAGTTCGGTTTCGGTGTGGCCACGCAAATTGACGCCACGGAAGCCTATCGGCCGCTGCATGTCCTGCAATGGATCTTTGTGGTGCTGTTTTTGTCGTTATTGCTCAGCGCGACGGGAATGTTTGTTTTCTCGTATTCCTACCTCGTCTGGCGCCGGCGTTTGAACGCGGCTGAGCTGAAACTGAAGCAGCTTGGTCAATACACGCTCGAAGAGAAAATCGGCGAGGGCGGCATGGGCGTCGTGTATCGCGCCCGCCACGCGCTGATGCGGCGTGACACCGCCGTCAAATTGCTGCTGCCCGACCGCGCAGATCCGGACGCCATCGCGCGTTTTGAAAATGAAGTCTGCCTGACCTGCCAGTTGACGCATCCCAACACCATTCAGGTTTACGATTACGGGCACACCCCCGAGGGCATTTTTTATTACGCGATGGAATTTCTGCGCGGACTGAACCTGCACGAACTGGTCGCGCGTCACGGGCTGCAATCCGAGGGCCGGGTGGTTTATATTCTCGCGCAGGTTTGCGATTCACTGGCGGAGGCGCATGCGCTGGGGCTGATCCATCGCGACATCAAGCCGGCCAACATTTTTCTTTGCGAGCGTGGTGGCGTGCCGGACTGCGTGAAGGTGCTGGACTTCGGGCTGGTTCATGAATATCGCGCCGGAAATCACGAGCGGCTGAATGAAAACGGCGAACGCGTGGTGGAAGGCACACCCTGGTTCACGCCGCCGGAGGCGATTCTGCAAACCGCGCCGGTGGATCCGCGCAGCGATGTCTATGCGCTGGGAGCGCTCGGTTACTTTTTGTTGACGGGCCAATACATTTTCGACGCAGAAACCGCTGGCGAAATCCACGAAAAGCAACTGGCATCCGCCCCGATCCCGCCCCGGCAACGAACGGCCAATCCGATCAGCCCCGAAATAGAGGAAATTCTCCTGTGCTGTCTCGAAAAAGATCCCGCCCGGCGTCCCCAAACTGCGGGCGAATTGCGGAACCGGCTGCTCGCCAGTCCCGCCGCCGCCGAGTGGACTCTTGAATCACGGACGGCCTGGTGGGAATCGCAGGAGCTTGATCATCGGCCCATCGCCAGTGATGAGGGAATTGCGCCCGCCGCCATGCCTACCGTGAAGGTGGATCTGGGCAGCCGGATGGAATAAGGCCCAAGTCAGCTTGCGGAATTGCCGCGCCGCCGTCACCGGCGGGCGGGGCTTGCCCATTGCCGAAAAGTGTTGCGAAAAGGACGTCGCCGCCACGCGGTCAAGAATGCCCTGTCATCTGCCCAAAACAAAAGCCCGGCACGATGGTGCCGGGCTTGGTATCAAGTTGAATTTCGGTTCAGCGCCGCGACATCAGAATGCGGAGCACATACCAGAACATGAGTGCGACGGAGGCGAACAGTTCCAGTGAGGCCGCCACGTAACGGTCCTGCGGATAGCGCAGCATGATGTTGGAGGTGTCATAGAGAATGGCCGCCCCGGCCAGTGCCACCATGGCAACGGAAAAGAAAGTTCCCAGTTGGAAGCCAAACAGCACCCCGCCCACGATGAGCACTATGGCGACAATGCCGCCCCACATGAGCATCCCCCGCAGGAAAGAGAAATCCTTGCGCGTGGCAAAAACCAGTCCGGTCAAGCTGGCAAAACCGACCAGGGTGATGACCGCAGCGCTGGCAATCACGCCCGGGGCAAAATTCTCGGCAATGTAAAGCAGCGGCACGAATATGATCGCCTCGGCAAGCACGTAGCCGGCCAGCGCCGCGTATTGGGCCGCCTTGGAATTGGAGCGCTGGGCGGCGGCCCGGGCGACCCAGGACACCACCACGAAACCGCCGAGCACCAGCAGCCAGGAAGTGCCGAGCATGGCCCGGGCCATGGATTCCGCGAGGCCGCTTTTGAAGAATCCAATCTCCAGCAGCGTGAAGGCAACGATGGCCCCGAAGAGGTGGTTGTAGGTCCGGGCAATAAACTGCCCGCGCGATTGCTCGTTCAATTCAACAACTGGAACGTCCGGTGAATAATTGCCTGTGTTCATAATCTGTTTTATGAGCGGAAAACGAATTCTCCTGAGCCCTCTGGTTCACGAATCGGCGGGTGGTTTACAGACAGCCTCCTGGCCGTCCGGCCGAATTGCGAAATGAGCATACGCTTCTGAAATCCGGTGTCAATCCGACAACCTCGGGGGCATTGGATCACTTGAGAACGCAGAAATGGCCGGAACCCGCCACGCAACCAGACGGCGCATAGGCTTGGCGGCTGATGGAAGGAAGAACCGATTTTTATCGAAGCGAAATCAGCCCTTCAGTAAGCTGGCCTCAGCATGTATTCAGCCGCCACCACCCGCTATGATTCACCCGCGTTTTACCGTCGCTGCGGCCGTTCCGGTCTCCGGCTGCCCCTGATTTCGCTCGGGCTCTGGCATAACTTTGGCGGGTCGGATTCTTACGAGAATGCCCGCACCATTGCCTGCCGCGCCTTTGATCTGGGCGTGACGTGTTTCGATCTGGCGAACAATTACGGCCCGCCGGCGGGTTCGGCGGAAGTGACGTTCGGCCGCATTCTGCGCGAAGATCTGGGCCCGTGGCGCGATGAATTAATCGTCACCACCAAGGCCGGCTATGACATGTGGCCGGGACCGTATGGCGAATGGGGCTCGCGCAAATATCTGCTCGCCTCGCTCGACCAGTCGCTCAAGCGGATGGGGCTCGATTATGTGGACATCTTTTATTCGCACCGGCCTGATCCCGACACGCCGCTGGAAGAAACCATGGGTGCGCTGGCCCACGCCGTCCGCAGTGGCAAGGCGCTTTATGTCGGGCTGTCCAATTACAAGCCCGCCGAGACCGTGCAGGCGGCGAAACTGCTCCGCGAAATGGGCACGCCGTGTCTCATTCACCAGCCGCGTTACTCCATGCTGGACCGCTGGGTGGAGCCGCAGTTGCTCGCCGCGCTGGAAGCGGAGGGCATCGGTTGCACGGTGTTTTCACCGCTGGCAAAAGGCATCTTGACGGACCGTTATTTCAAGGGCATTCCCGCCGATTCGCGCGCGGGTCATGATCCGCGTTTTCTCCGGCCGGCTGACATTACTGAGGCCGTGCTGGCGAGGACGCGCAAGCTGAACGATCTCGCGCAATCACGCGGACAGACACTGGCGCAGATGGCGCTCGCATGGGTGCTCCGGCACAAAGTTGTCACCAGCGCGCTCATCGGTGCCAGCAAGGTGAGCCAGGTGGATGATTGCGTTGGGGCGACGAAAAACCTGAATTTCTCCACAGGAGAGCTGGCGCAGATCGAGACGGTGCTTGCGTAGTTTCAAGGCGAGGGCAGGGCGGGTTGGCGGCGACGGATGGTTTCTATGCGTGGTTTTTTATTAGTTTCCCGTCGCCAACGGTGCGATAGGACGTGAGAAAATAAACCAGCACCGCGCCCACCGATGCGGAAAGAACGCCCCAGAAAACCGGCCAGTGGGTGCCGGATGTTTGCGTGCAGGCGGCGAACCAGCAGCCGGTGCCAAGATAGCCGACGAGGTTGCCCACGCCCCCATTCATCAACGATAGCAAGGCTTGCGCCCGCGTCCGCCAGGCGGAATCAATCCGCTGATCCAGATAAATTGCCGCTGTGATGAACACGAGCGTGTAGGACGCGCCGTGCAGCGTGATGCCGGCCAGCAGGGTGAATGGGGTGTTCATGGCACTCAGCGCAAATCGCGCGATGCCGAAGCCGAGCCCGCAGGCGAAAATCCATTTCACCCGCCAGTGCAGCAGGAGCCAGCCCAGGCTGAACATGCCGATGATTTCCGTGACCTGTGCCAGGCTCATCCATGCGCTCGTGTGCGTGAAACCCAGGGCTTGCAGATGAGCCGGCGCATAGGGATAAAACGCCGCGATCGGAACGTTGAACAGCGTGGTGGCGATGAAGACGACGCGGTGGTTGCGGTTTTTCAACAGTTTCAGTGCGTCCAGCCCGAGCCGTTCCCGCCAGGTCAGGTGTTCGGCGGATTTCGGGACTTCCAACGCCGGCAAAAAACCGGTGAACACCGCCACCATGAACCAGAACACCGCGCCCAGATAAACCGCGTAGGCCGAGCGATCCAGGTTCAATGCGCTGATGAGCAATGCACCGGCCATCCAACCGATGGTGGCCAGGCTGCGCAGCGGCCCGAATTCCTTCTTTGCATCCTGAAGCCGGGCGAGCACGAGGGCGGTGGAGATGCTGAACATCGGCGCGTAGGTGAAGTAAAATGCCTGGATCAAAATCAGGACCAGCCATTCGCTCCAGTGGTATTTGAGACTCATGCCGATGATGGCCGTCAGGACGGACGTGGCGAGGGCCAGCCAGCGCAAGACTTTGGCGGGCGGCACATGACGGTCGGCCATCGCGCCAAACATCAGCGGCGAGATGAACGCGGCCACGGCGGAGGCGGCAAAGGCATAGGGCTTGATGCCCTGCATGCCGTGCGCATCGAGAATGGGTCCGAGCGGCACGAACCAGATGGCCATGGCCGCCGCCTGGATGAAAAATAAAATCATCAGCTCGGCGTATTCGGCTTTGCGCAATGTCCCTAACACAGGCGCGGAGAATAATCGAATGGCGGGAAAATTAAAGGCGGATGGCGCGTCACGAAGGCAACAGCGCTGGACTTGGCGGCGGCAAGGCGGCGGCGAAGTTCAACCGGCCGGAGATGCCAGCAGAACAGGGCTTACGCCTACCCGGCTGGCCGCCGCCCCGCGTCACCAGATATGCGCCCGCTGATCTGGCGGAAGCCACATCGGACTGCCGGGTTTGATGTCAAACGCATCGTAAAACGCCTGCACGTTCAGCAGCGGGCCGTAGGCGCGAAATTGTCCGGGCGAATGCGGGTCCACGGTGAGCAGCCGCTGTGCTTCCGCGTCCCGGACGTTCGTGCGCCAGATCTGGGCGAACGAAATGAAGAACCGTTGTTCAGGCGTCAGCCCGTCAATTGTTTTGCGCTTCGCGGGATTTTTGGCCAGATCCCGCTCCAGCGCCTCATAGGCGATGTTCACGCCGCCGAGGTCGGCCAGGTTTTCCCCCAGGGTGAGTT
>JAJXXI010000654.1 GCA_021781185.1 bacterium | reverse complement strand
CGGTAATGGCCCCGGAATTCCTGGCTTTCTGCAAGTCCACCAGTTGCTGGCCGATCGTCGGGCTCGTCGGCCCGGTTTTGGAGCCGCCGCCCAACTGCAAATTCAAGCAGCCGGTCAGCAAGGTCATGACCAGAAGAGCGGGCGCCAGAAGGCTAAAGGTCTTTTTCATGGAATAAATGAAGGTTTACTTCTCAACGGGTTTACTGCGGTGACGGGGAAACTAAAGCGTTCCGGACCGGTGATGTCAACAGCGTTCTGAAGACGCATAATGCCAAGGACGCAGCTTGAGACGATTTCTGCCATTGCTCGGCAAAAACGTGGCGCGGCGTCCTCGCAACGGGACACGGCTGCGCTACCAGAACCCGGTTAGGATACACCCCGCTCACGCAGACATATACTGACGCGGGCTGGCGGGAGAACACCGAGCCGGAGGTTCATGGCCGCTTGGCAGCGAGCATCTGCCACGGAACAGACTACCGGGCGAAATGGGATTGATACAGCACCGGGAAAATGTCCGGCAGTCCCAGCCGGGTCCCGACCGAGCGGACAGAAACAAATTACCTCTGGTTCAGAATTTGGTCTTTCCGAACCTGAAATTCCTTCTCCGTGATCGCCCCGGAATTCCTGGCTTTGAGCAGGTCATTCATTTGCTGCCCGATGGTCGGATTCGGCGCCTCGGTTTTCTGGCCGCTGTCCTGTTGCGGGCTGAGGCAACCGGTCAACAAAGCGAGGGCCAGCATGCCGGGCAATAGCAGACAGAGGTTTTTTTTCATGGAATAATGATGGTTTGCTTCTCAGCAGGGTTACAGCAGTGACAAAGACACTAAAGCGCGCCGGACGGCCGATGTCAACGGCGTTCTGAAGACGCATAATGCCAATCCAACTCGCCCATCGTTTGACGTCAACTCAACGGGTCACCAGTTCCTCAATGGGGTGGAAGTGCGCGGCGCTGGCGGGACTTTTCCAATCGCGGTGCGTCGCCTGAAAAATCCCGGAGCGCGGCTGTGTCGCCCTCAATCAGCCGCAGAAGACATCGCTTGTTCGACGCGCTGGCGCGCTGGCTGCGTGCTGCGTCTGGCCTGCGACACAGCCGCGCTCCTTTTTCAGATATGTCCGGGACGCTCAAGTGCCGTATTGTTCGTCGCTGACTTTTTCCAGCCAGTTTACTGCTATGCCGTCGAGCAACTCCGCGATGGCGATGTGCGTCATGGCCGTGGTGGGCCCGGCACCGTGCCAATGCTTTTCGCCGGGCGGAAACCAGACAATATCCCCGGGATGGATGGTTTCAATCAGGCCGCCTTCACGCTGCACACGTCCACAACCTGCCGTCACGATCAGTGTCTGTCCCAATGGGTGCGTGTGCCACGCGGTTCGCGCGCCGGGTTCAAAGGTGACGATTGCGCCGCTGACCCGGGCGGGTTCACTACCCTTGAACGGCGAGTCAATGCGCACCACGCCGGTGAACCAGTCGGCCGGTCCTGGGTTGGATGGCTGTGAACCGATTCGTTTTATTTCCATGCGATGCACTCGATTGATTGATGGTCGCCAGCGCAACTCGCGCCTCGGCATCCGTTTCAGGTCAGCGAAGCCATATCAATCACAAAGCGGTATTTCACGTCGCTCTTGAGCATGCGCTCATAGGCGGTGTTGATCTGGTCCATGCGGATCATTTCGATGTCGCAGGTGATGTTGTGCCGGCCGCAAAAATCCAGCATCTCCTGCGTCTCGGGAAGACCGCCGATGAGCGAGCCGGAGAACGAACGGCGGCGGAAGATCAGCGGGAACGCCGCCACCGGCAGCGGCTTCTCGGGCGCGCCCACGAGTGTCAGGTTGCCGTCGCGCTTCAGCAGGTTGAAATAGGCGTTGACGTCGTGCGTGGCGGAAACCGCATCGAGAATAAAGTCGAAACTGTTGGCGTGCGCCGCCATCTGCGCTTCGTCCTTGGAAATGACGACCTCGTGGGCACCGAGGCGTTTGCCGTCGGCGACCTTGCCCGGCGACGTGGTGAACAGCACGACGTGGGCACCGAAGGCCTTGGCAAATTTCACGCCCATGTGACCAAGCCCGCCGAGGCCGACAATGCCAACCTTCTGGCCGGGGCCGACCTTCCAGTGCTTCAGCGGGGAATACGTGGTGATGCCCGCGCAGAGCAGCGGCGCGGCGGCGGCGAGGTCGAGATTTGTGGGCATCCGCAGCACGAAGTCCTCTGTCACCACGATGCTCTGCGAATAACCGCCGAGCGTCGGGGCATTGAGGTGCTTGTCCATGCTGCCATAGGTCATCACCATGCCGGTGCAGAATTGTTCCAGCCCCGAGCGACAATCCGGGCAGGTGCGACAGGAATCAACCAGGCAGCCCACGCCGACGGTGTCGCCCACCTTGAATTTTTTCACGCCACTGCCGACGGCCGTCACGCGGCCGACAATTTCGTGGCCCGGCACCGCCGGATATTGGGTGAACCCCCATTCGTTGCGGGCGAAATGCAGGTCCGAGTGGCAGACACCGCAGTATTGAATCTGGATCTGGACATCCATCGGACCGGGTTCGCGTCGAACAATGCCGTGCGGAGCAAGTGCGGAGGCAGCGGTTTGAGCGGCGTAGGCTTTTACATTGATCGTTTTCATAATGGTTCAGAATCTAGCACAAAGTTGTTCAACGACCAGTGAGTTGTTCCAATTGTTCCGGATACCGCGCGCCTTCCACTTTAATCTTGGCCGCCGCGCTTTCAATGTCGCGCAAATCGTCCGGCGTCAATTGCACGGCCGCCGCGCCGAGGTTTTCGTCCAAGCGCTGCAGCTTGGTCGTGCCGGGAATGGGCACGATCCACGGCTTTTGCGCCAGCAACCACGCCAGCGCGATTTGCGCCGGCGTCGCGTTTTTCTTTTTGGCGATCTGGCCGAGCAAATCAATCAGCGCCTGATTCGCCTTGAGTGCGGCAGGCGTGAAGCGCGGCAGCCGGCTGCGGAAATCCGAGCTGTCGAAGGTCGTGGCCGCGTCCAGCTTGCCCGTGAGGAATCCTTTGCCCAGCGGACTGTAAGGCACGAGGCCGATGCCGAGTTCTTCGAGCATCGGGATCACCTCCGCCTCCGGCTTGCGCCACCACAACGAGTATTCGCTCTGGAGCGCCGTGACCGGCTGGACTTGGTGCGCACGCCGGATCGTTTGCGCACCGGCTTCGGACAGGCCGAAATGTTTCACCTTGCCGGCCTGGATCAATTCCTTCACCGCGCCCGCCACGTCTTCGATCGGCACGTCCGGATCCACCCGGTGCTGATAAAACAGATCAATGGCGTCCACCTTGAGCCGCTTCAGCGAGGCCTCGGCCACCTGCCGGATGTTCTCAATCCGACTATTCAGGCGGGGCGCACCTTTTCCGCCGCGCGGGTCGGTGCTGAGGTCGAAACCGAACTTGGTGGCGATGACCACCCTGCTGCGGAACGGAGCGAGCGCCTCGCCCACGAGTTCCTCGTTGATGAACGGGCCATAGACCTCGGCGGTGTCGAAGAACGTGACGCCGCGTTCCACGGCGGTTCGCAACAGGGCGGTCATCTCCGCTTTGTCCTTGGGCGGCCCGTAGGAAAAACTCATGCCCATGCAGCCCAGCCCGATGGCCGAAACCGTCAGATCACTTTTCCCGAGAGTGCGTTTTTGCATTATGTATCCTATGTTTCGGGATTATGTCATTCACAAACAATGCGGGTATCCACGCCTTGAGGTCGCGCCATGCCTCGCCGCGACAGGCGACGACAACTTGCCCGCCCACGAAGCCTTCGAAGGCTTCGGCTGAGGTTATCTCCGGCATCGGCATGGAAAGAGATTCTCCGTTGCCGCCGATAATTTCAATTGGAATATGGCCATGTGCAAAATGACCGCTTTTGCCGATGAATTGAGTGTTGGCAATTTTCCAGCCGTCTTGCAACCTGATCGCTCGGATTGATTATAACCGCGTTGCCGGAGGCGCATTTTGACCCAGGTCAACCCGCACGTTATGAATAAAAACTGGAGCCGCTTGGGAAAGCTGTTGTTGATCGGTTTGTTGGCGATTGGCCTGCGCCTTGAGGTTGTGTTTGCGCAGGGGACGGTCGTGGTGGCATCCAACCTCGTATATGGCACGGCGGTGGATTATACAGGGTCCAACGTGTCGCTGACGTTGGATGCGTATTACGTCAGCGACACGCAAACGAATCGCCCAGTAGTGATCCTGACGCACGGTGGCGGATTTGGGGCGGGCGACAAGGGCTATACCGTGGCGCAAGGCAATTTCTATCCGGACATGGCCACCGCTTTTGCCACCAACGGCTTCGTCGCTTTTTCCATCAATTACCGGTTGTGGCCCGGGTGTCCGGGCGGTTGCACCCCGGAAATAGACATGGCGGTGGAGGATGTGATGACGGCGTTAAGCTGGATTCGGGCGCATTGCGTGGACTATGGCGTGGACGCGACCAAAGTGTTGATCGCCGGCGACTCGGCCGGAGGTGGTCTGGCGGTCAATGCGGCCTATCAAAGCACGAATGAAAATCCATTTCTGGGCTGCATCGCGTTATGGGGCGGTCTGCCACCTTATGGCACCGAGGTTCACCCGGTGAATCTTTTTCCGATCACGGCGCAAACCCCGCCGACGTGCCAGATCCACGGCACTGCCGACACTATTGTGCCTTATGCCGACAGCGTGAATTTGTCTTCCAACCTGACGACGGCAGGAGTCTATAACGAATTGCATCCATTGGCGGGATATAATCATTACCCGGTGATGGCCAATGGTGTTTATCAAACGAATCTGGTGGACACCATTATTAACACCATGCTGGCCTTCGCAAAACGGGCCACCGGCAATGTGCCGCCGGCGGAGCCGGTCCGCCTAGGCGACCACGGCTTGCAGGTCGCGAATGGCCGGTTTTATTTTGATATCACGGGACCGAACAATGTGACCGTCGCGGTGGAATGTTCCACCAACCAGATGAGTTCCTGGCAGGCGATTGGCACCAACGCGCTTCTCACCGGGACGATTTGGTTCACCAACGACGTTACATCCATGAGCCAATTCTACCGCGCCCGGATCGTTTCGCCGTAATGATCACGGTCTCCAACTGGCAGCCGGCGGTGCGCCTCGCCCATCCGCAGGCTCCTTATCCGCTCCAATTTTTAACTGCGGTTTTCAGCTTCTATGCGCACAGCAACCGGCCATCCCGCTAGTTAAATTTGGGCTGACGTAAGGAATGTTCAGCGACAGTCCGCACAGGATCAGCAGGCCGCCGGGCAGACAAACGCCCACCGGTATCGCCCCGGCCAGTTTCAACCGCCAGGCGGGCGGGAGCATTTTTCCGGACAGGCTCACTGCCGGCATCATCGGCAGCGCGCCCAGGCCGAACACCAGCATGTAGCCGGCAGGCTTCGCTGCGTTGCGGACCTAGCCAGCGCCACGTAAACCAAATCACAAAGCCCACGCGCACCACCCGCGCCGCATGGCGCGAAAACCGCAGCACCCGGATTCCGTAACTTTCAAAACCACCGCACGCGCATTCTGTTCTTCTGCAGAAAGCTTGAACTCTACCCACCATAACCCTTCATGGAGCACCCGTTTATTACCAAAGGACACCCGGAATTGCCCTGAGACTTTGGCACAAACCGTCTCCGAACCCAGGCAATAACCGGCCCGAGTGCTGATCGAAGAAAAACGAGACTGGGGGCAGGGGCGGCCGAATCAATTGCCTGCATCAGCATCCG
>JAJXXI010000291.1 GCA_021781185.1 bacterium | reverse complement strand
CCTGGACCGGCTTGTCGTTGGCGGGGTGATGCCGTTGAACCAGCCGGTTGAACTGCCGAATCACAAGGAAACCGGGCGCGCATTTTTTCTCGAACGGCGCGAACTCGGCACCATCAACGTCGGCGGTGCCGGCAAGGTGGTGGCGGATGGCAAAACCTTCCCGCTTGAAAACAAGGACTGCGTCTATCTGCCGATGGGCACCAAGTCGGTGACATTTGCCAGCGTGGATGAAAAGGAGCCCGCGAAGTTTTATTTTCTGAGCTGTCCGGCGCACGCGGCCCATCCGGCGCGCATGATGACTTCCGCTGAGGCGTCGCCGGTGCATCTGGGGGCGCAGGAGACTTCCAACAAGCGCACCATTTACAAGTTCATCCACCAGGGCGGCATCCAGAGCTGCCAGCTCGTCATGGGTCTCACGGCGCTGGAGCCGGGCAATGTATGGAACTCCTTTCCCCCGCACACGCACTGGCGGCGCACGGAGATTTATTTCTATTTCGACCTTGGCGACAAGGTGCTGTCCCATTTCTTCGGCGAACCGCAGGAGACGCGGCACTTGTTTCTGCGCAACGACGAGGTGGCGCTATCGCCGAACTGGTCCATGCACTTCGGCGTGGGCACGGCCAACTACAAGTTCATCTGGGGCATGGCCGGCGAAAACCAGGTGTTCGATGACATGGACCAGGTGAAGCCGGCGGATTTGCGGTGAGAACCAGTTCAATTTAACCAAACCAAAACATAAATATGGAAACCAAACGATTTGCCAACAAAGTGGCCATCATTACCGGAGCGAGCCGAGGCATTGGCCAGGGCATCGCGCTGGCTTTCGCCCGCGAAGGGGCGCACGTCGTCAGCGTGGACATCGGCGATCAGACCGAGACCGGCGAGAAGGCCGGCGCGCTCGGCGCGAAATTCAATTCCTATACCGAGGATTTCGGCAAGCTCACGCAAAAGGGCGCCGCCGATCTCATTGCCAAAATTCTCGCCGACGCCGGCCGGGTGGACATCCTCGTGAACAACGCCGGCATCATCCGCCGCGCGCCCATCGTGGATCATCCTGAAGCCGACTGGAACGCGCTGATTCAAATCAACCTTTCCGCACCGTTCTTCCTCTCGCAGGCCGTGGCCAAATGGTGGCTCAGCGGCGGGCGTGAAAAATCCCCGGCGGACGCGCGCCTCAAAGTCGTCAACATCGCCTCGATGCTGTCGTTCCAGGGGGGTGTTTTTGTGCCCGGTTACACGGCGGCCAAGAGCGGCATTGCCGGCATCACCAAGGCTTTCGCCAACGAACTCGCCAAGGAGCGCTGCAACTTCAACGCCATCGCGCCCGGCTACATCGCCACGGAAAACACGCGCCCGATCCGCGAGGACGAAAAGCGCAGCGAGTCCATTCTCGCCCGCATTCCCGAAGCCCGCTGGGGCCAGCCGGAAGATGTGGCGGAACCGATCCTGTTCCTCGCCTCGAAGGCCGCCGACTACATGAACGGCACCATCATGAACGTGGACGGCGGCTGGCTCGCGCGCTGAAAACCGCGGGTCGCCAGTTTTTGCGCTCAAATTCGTTTGGTCGCGCGGCGAAAGTCTGGTAATTCCATGGGTGTCAACCTATGGAAAAAACTTTTCGCCGCGCGATGCTTTCTTTTGCGCTCATCGTCTCATCGTTTTTGCCCGTTTCCTGCGCGACGAAACCCGTTTCTGCAAAGCCCGTTTATGCGGGCGCGACGCCGCTGGAATGGTCGGTGCGGCTCGCCGATTCGGAAATGGCGCGCCGGGACGATTCGCTTGCATGGAAACCGAGCGGCAAGGCCAAGTGGGATTACACCGCCGGCCTGTTTGCGTTGTCGTTGTTGAAATTAAACGCCTGCGCTCCGAATCCCCGTTACGTCACCTTCGCGGAAAATGCGATCGGGTCGTTCATTTCACCGGACGGGAAAATTCACGGCTACAAACCGGATGAGTATCAGCTCGACGCGCTCAATCCTGGCAAGACCGCGCTGGCGCTGTGGCAGATCACCCACGACACGCGTTATCAAAAAGCCGCCGCGTTGTTGATCAAACAGCTCGCCACCCAGCCGCGCACGGCGGACGGAGGTTTCTGGCACAAGCAGCGCTACACGAATCAAATGTGGCTGGACGGAATCTATATGGCCGCACCGTTCTATGCTGAATACGCCGAAATATCCGGCGGGCCGGAGTCTGCTTATGCCGACGTGGCCCGGCAGATTGAACTGGTGGGTGAACACACCTACGATCCCGACACGGGGTTGTTCTATCATGCGTGGGATGCGGCCAGGATTCAGTCGTGGGCCAATCCGGCGACGGGTTGTTCGTCCAATTTTTGGGGCCGCGCCGACGGCTGGTATGCGATGGCGCTGGTGGACGTGCTGGATTATTTCCCGGCCGGCGACCCGGCCCGTCCGCAAATCATCAAGATGTTGCAGAAGCTTGCTGCGGGAATTGTGAAATTTCAGGATCCGAAGACCGGCCTCTGGTGGCAGGTCATGAACCAAGGCGGCCGGGTGGGCAATTATCGGGAGGCGACCGCCTCGGCGATGTTCGTCTATTCGCTGGCGAAAGGTGTGAACCATGGTTATCTGTCACGCGATTACGTTCCGGCCATTGAGAAGGGTTACGCAGGCATCATTCAAAACCTCATCCAGCCCGCCGGCGAAAATCGCTGGTCGCTCACGCACTGTTGTTCCGTGGCCGGCCTCGGTTTCAAAAATTCTGCCGGCCGGCCTCGCGATGGCAGTTTTGACTATTACATCAGCGAACCGGTGGTGAACAATGATCTCAAGGGAATTGGACCGTTCATTCTGGCGGGAATCGAATTGCAACAACTGGAAGGATCAACAAAACAGTAACCAATCTGCCTTGGCCGCATCTACCATTACAGCCGTCATCCGAATGAAAATTATCATGAAAAATCGTCTCAACCGCCTGGTAGGTTTTACCTCGGGCATCCTTTTGTTGACCACATCCGCATTTGCCCAGACAGATTCAGCGGATATTTCCCCCAAAGCCGTTCTCTCTGCGATGCAGCGGGTGGCGGACTGGCAATTGGCAAATCCCTCCGTTACCGCCAAACGTCCGGCCACGGGCTGGGTGCAGGCGGCGGGTGACGCAGGTTTCATGGCGCTGGCGGGCATTTCCGGCGATGCCAAATATCGCGAAGCCATGCTCGCGCAGGGCGAGACGAACAACTGGAAGCTCGGGCCGCGGCTTTACGATGCGGATGACCATTGCATCGGCCAGACGTGGGCGGAGCTTTATCTGCTTTACCGCGAGCCGAAAATGATCGCACCCATGCGGGAGGAATTTGACCGGATACTGGCCAATCCGCCCAAGGTGCAAAGCCTGGAATACGCCAAAAAAGAGGACCCGAAGACGCGGGAAAACTGGGCGTGGTGCGATTCGCTGTTCATGGGGCCGCCAGCCTGGGCGGGACTTTACGCCGCAACCGGTGACGAGAAGTATTTGAATTTCATGGTGACCAACTGGTGGCGGACGACGGATTTTCTCTACGATAAAACGGAACATCTCTTTTATCGCGACAGCACCTTTTTTGACAAGCGCGAGGCCAATGGCCAGAAAGTCTTCTGGGGACGGGGCAACGGCTGGGTGATGGCCGGGCTGGTCCGCGTGCTGCAATACCTGCCGATGAATCATCCCGATCGTCCACGCTTCGAGCAATTATTCAAGGACATGGCGGCCAAAATCCTGGCCTGTCAGCAGCCGGACGGCCTCTGGCGGGCGAGTTTGCTCGATCCGGAAAGCTATCCGCTCAAGGAAACCAGCGGTTCCGGCTTTTACACCTACGCGCTGGCGTGGGGGGTGAATCAAGGTTTGCTCGACCGCGCGACCTTTGAACCTGCCGTTCGCAAGGCGTGGGCGGCGCTGGTCAGTTGTGTGGATGCCGATGGCAAATTGACGCACGTCCAACCCATTGGCGCGGACCCGAAAAAGTTTGCGCCTGGATCCACGGAAGTTTATGGCGTCGGCGCGTTCCTGCTGGCGGGCAGCGAGGTCTATCGAATGGCCGTTTTGGAAAATGCGAATCAGGCGCGTATTGTGAAAATCAGTGTGACCAACCCGGCGAACTTTTCCCGCGATTGTGAAACGGTTGAACTAAACATCAATCCGGCGGCTTTTGGGGGGAATATCAAAGACACGCTGCTATTTCCCAAAGGAGCAGTTCGAGTCATGGATGGAGTTGCTGCGCGTGTTTTAGATTCTCAAGCCTACGCTTCCGAAACCAGCTATCTTTCACCAGACAAACTGGTTTTTCAGGTTGACCTCGCACCACATGAGACGCGGACGTATTACGTTTTGGATGCTTCAGCTCTCGCCGCCGTGCCGCCGCCCATCGTGAAGACGTTCGCCCGTTATGTGCCGGAACGGTTTGATGATTTTGCCTGGGAGAGCGACCGCATCGCGCACCGCACTTACGGCCAGGCGCTCATCAAGGCTGAAGGCACCATCAGCAGCGGACCGGATGTCTGGATCAAAAAGGATCGCGGCCTCATCGTGGACACGATGTATGCCACCAAGCATTATCATGAGGACAACGGTTCGTTCATGGACGATTACCGGGTCGGGCACAGTCGCGGCTGCGGCGGGCTCGGAATCTGGGATGGTCAGAAACTTCATACCTCCAGCAATTACCGGAACTGGAAGCTCATCACCACCGGCCCGATCCGCTCGGAATTTGAACTGACTTACGACGCGTGGGATGCCGGCAAGGGCCGAATGGTTTCGGAGACGAAGCGTTACAGCATTGACGCCGGTTCGTGGATGACCAAGGCGCAAAGTATCTTCAGCAGCGAAGACAAATCACCGTTGACGATTGGCGTCGGTCTGGCGGAGCGGGCCTGCCCGACCAATCGCGTGGAGTTCATTGCGCACAATCAGGCAGAAGGCTGGCTCAGCTACTGGCAGCCGGAAGATAAACCGAAAGGCGTTATTGGCGACACCATCATTCTGGCCAAAGGCAGCGTGATCGAATTTACGAACGACGCCCCAAATCTGCCTGTAGCGAAACTCCATGCCAACGTGCCGCAACCGACGCACGAAGGGTATCCGCCGATCCGCGATTTGCTCGCCATCACAAAAGCCAAAATTGGTCAGCCGTTAACCTATTATTTCGGCGCGTGCTGGGATCGGAGCGGTGATTTCACGAACCACGTTCAGTGGGAGAATTACGTGAAACGCTTTGCCGAGCGCCGCGATCAGCCGTTGCAGGTGACGGTGGGGAATTAAACGAAAAATAATCCACTGGTCCGCGCTGATTTTTGCTGGTCAAAAACTGTCAGCGAGGGCAAAAAAGATTAGCGGTTGCAAATTATTTCGTTGGCGTTGCCGCCACCGCCTTCATCGCTTCCGCCGTGAGTGAGGTGATTTTGGCCCACTGTTTTTCAGCAACCAGTTTGCGCTCGGCCATCCAGGAACCGCCCACGGCCGCCACCTGGGGCAGGGCCAGATAATTCGGCAGCGTTGCCGCAGTGATGCCGCCGGTGGGCACGAATTGAACGCCCGTGTGGCCAAACGGCCCGATGAGCGCCTTCAAGGCGCTGACGCCACCGAAGGTTTCCGCCGGGAAAAACTTTAATTGTTTCCATCCGAGTTCCAGCGCCCGCATGACTTCGCTGGGAGTGATGACGCCGGGGAATAGCGGCAGTTTGCTGTGATGGGCAGCGTGGGAGACGGCTTCGCTCAAGCCGGGCGAAACGCCGA
>JAJXXI010000729.1 GCA_021781185.1 bacterium | reverse complement strand
CCGATCTAGTGGATGCTTCCAAGGCGGAATTGGAACACCGAAAGGTAATTTTTGCCGGGGAGACGGAGATACTGTCTGCGGGAGATGGCGGGCTGGTTTGTTTTTCGCGAATAGCGGGGGGGGGGAATCCACTGCATTTTTGAGGTGTCCGACAGGTTTATTGTTTGGCCCATTGAGGTTGTCCCGAATATTGGCCCGGAAAATGTTGCTTTTTGCTGGTTGGCATTGGACAAAAACACCAACTCGTAGCAACATAAGGCAAGTATGAGTGATGAAGCGATGAGCAATTTCACGCCGCGCGCCCAGCAGGTGCTGGCGCTGGCACGCAAGGAAGCCGACCGGTTGAACCATAATTTTCTGGGCACCGAACATCTGTTGCTTGGCCTGATCAAACTTGGCCAGGGCGTCGCGGTGAACGTGTTGCAAAAAATGGGGCTCGATCTCGAGACCGTTCGCATGGAAGTTGAGAAGCAGGTTGGCACCGGCCCAGATCAAAAAATGATCGGGAACATTCCCTACACGCCGCGTGTCAAAAAGGTCATTGCGCTCGCCCAAAAAGAGGCGAAGAACCTCAACCACACCTACGTCGGCACGGAACATCTGCTGCTCGGCCTGCTGCGTGAGGGTGACGGCGTGGCGGCCAAGGTGCTGAGGAATCTGGACGTGGACATCGAGGCGGCCCGTCAGGAAATTTTGAAGGAGCTGGATCCGAATTTCGCCGCGCAACAGGGTGAGGAGCCGCAGCAGTCGGGCGAACCGGCCCCGGAAAAGCAGGCTGCCGGTGAGAAAAAAGGCGATGTCAAAACGCCGGCGTTGAAGGCGTTTGGCCGCGATCTGACGGAAATTGCGCGCAAGGGCGACATGGATCCGGTGATCGGGCGCAAGAACGAAATCGAACGCGTCATTCAAATCCTTTGCCGCCGCACGAAGAATAATCCTGTTTTGCTTGGCGAAGCGGGCGTGGGCAAGACCGCCATTGTTGAAGGTTTGGCGCAGGAAATCGCGGCGGGCAACGTCCCTGAAATTTTGTTGAACAAGCGCGTCGTCACGCTCGACCTCGCGCTCATGGTGGCGGGAACGAAGTATCGCGGCCAGTTCGAGGAACGGATCAAGGCGGTCATGGACGAAATTCGCCGGGCCAAGAACGTCATTCTTTTCATTGACGAGTTGCACACCATCGTTGGGGCCGGTTCGGCGGAAGGAACGATGGATGCCAGCAACATTATCAAGCCGGCGCTGTCGCGCGGTGAAATGCAGTGCGTCGGTGCCACGACGTTGAACGAATACCGTAAATACATCGAAAAAGATGCCGCGTTGGAACGCCGTTTCCAGTCGGTGAAAGTCGAGGCACCTTCGATTGAGGATGCCATTGCGATTTTGAAGGGACTGCGCCACAAATACGAGGAACATCACAAGGCCGAGTTCACCGATACAGCGGTGGAATCCGCAGTGAAACTTTCCGACCGTTATATCACGGATCGTTTTTTGCCGGACAAGGCCATTGATGTTTTGGATGAAGCGGGTTCCCGCGCCCGCATCAGCACGATGACGCGCCCGCCGGAAGTCAAAAACATGGAGGCGGAGATTGAAGTCATCAAGGGCAAGAAGGAAGGGGCCATCAAAAATCAGGATTTTGAGGGGGCCGCCAAGATGCGTGATCAGGAAAAGCAGGCCAAGGAAAAGCTGGAAACCATGCTGAAAGAATGGCGTGCAAAAGGCGACGAAAAGCGCGTCGTGGTGGGCGAGGACGAGATTTTGCATGTGGTTTCAAAATGGACGGGCATTCCGCTCCAGCGCATGGGGCAGGGCGAGATGCAGCGTTTGCTCACCGTGGAGACGGAGATGGAAAAAGTTGTGGTTGGGCAGCGCGAGGCGGTTTCCGCCCTGTGCAAGTCGCTCCGGCGTTCGCGGGCGGACCTGAAAGATCCGCGCCGGCCCATCGGAGCTTTTCTATTGCTTGGCCCAACTGGCGTTGGCAAAACGCTGCTGGCCAAGACGCTCGCAGAACAAATGTTCGGCGACAGTAAATCGCTCATCCAACTCGACATGAGCGAATACATGGAGAAGTTCAACGTATCGCGGCTCGTGGGTTCGCCGCCCGGCTATGTCGGCTACGAGGAAGGCGGTCAGCTCACAGAAAAAGTGCGGCGCAATCCGTATTCGGTCGTGCTGTTCGATGAGATTGAAAAGGCGCATCCTGATGTTTGGAACATGCTCTTGCAGATTCTCGAGGAAGGGAAGCTGACTGACAGCATGGGGCGCATCGTGAATTTCCGCAACACGATCATTCTGATGACCTCAAACGTCGGCTCGGACACGCTGCGGAAAGCTTCCACGTTGGGCTTTGCCCCCATCACCGATGAGGCCACCTATGAAAAAGCCCGTGAGCGAGTTTTGGAGGAGGCCAAAAAAACCTTCCGGCCTGAGTTTTTGAACCGGCTGGATGACTTGATCGCTTTCCGCTCATTTACCAAGCCCGATCTGATCCAGATTTTGAGCTTGGAAGTCGAGAAGGTTTTGGAGCGTCTGCGCAAAAAGAACCTCCGCCTGGAATTGGACGAAAAAGCGAAGGATTTCCTTGTGGAGAAGGGCTATGATCCGCAATACGGCGCGCGGCCGATGCGCCGGGCTGTGGAGCGGTTTTTCGAAGATCCGCTCGCCGAGGAAATCCTCAAGGGTGTCCTCCACGAAGGTGATCCTATTCTGGTCACGGCGGAGAATGACAAACTGGTGTTCAACCAGAAAGCGGCGGCGGAAGGCACCGAGGCCGTCACCAGCTAAACTTCATGATTTTCATCAAGCCGCGTTGAAAAGCGCGGCTTTTTTTATTGGCGCAATCCGAACCAAATTTTTAAGCTCTCTCGAATGAAAGGCATCATCCTCGCCGGCGGCGCCGGTTCTCGGCTCTACCCGCTCACGCTGGTGGCGAGCAAACAGCTCCAACCGGTCTATGACAAGCCGATGGTGTATTACCCTTTGACGACACTCATTGAGGGCGGGATTCGCGAGATTTGTCTCATCTCAACGCCCCAGGATTTGCCGCGCTTCCGGCAGTTGCTTGGCGACGGGGCGCGCTTTGGGCTTGCGATTGAATACCGTGAGCAGGCCAGGCCGGAAGGCATCGCCCAGGCCTTTCTCATTGCGGAAAGCTTCATCGGCAAGGACGCAGTGACGCTGATTCTCGGTGACAATATTTTTTACGGCGGGGATGTTTTTACTCGCGCGTTTGGTGATTTCAAGTCCGGCGCGACGATTCTGGGTTATCATGTCAATGACCCGGAACGTTACGGTGTGGTTGAATTTGATGAGCAGGGCAGGGCGGTTTCCATCGAGGAAAAGCCGAAGTCACCCAAAAGCAATTACGCCGTCCCCGGTCTTTACATATACGACAACGAAATTGTGAACATCACCAAAAACCTGAAGCCGTCGGCGCGCGGTGAACTGGAAATCACGGCGGTCAACGTGGAATATCTCAAGCGCGGCACGTTGCGCGTGCAACGTCTGGCCCGTGGATTTGCCTGGTTGGATGCCGGCACAAGCAGCAGCCTGCATGACGCCAGCGCCTATGTGCAGACGATTGAAAAACGTGCCGGCATCAAGATCGGCTGTCCCGAGGAGGCGGCGTTTCGGCAGGGTTTTGTCTCGCTGACACAATTGGAGGAGATTGTTGGTAAAATGCCGAACTGCGAATATCGTTCCTATCTCGAAACCGAGGTTGTGGCCGAGGTGAAACGCCTGCTTAAATAAAAATTATGATTTTACTGCTGGGAGCCACCGGATACATCGGTGAGGCGTTCGTCTTTGAATTGAAGCGGCGCAATAAAAACTTCATGCCGCTTTCGCGCAAGCAGGTGGATTATTCGCGTTTCGACCTGCTGTTGGAATTTCTCAGGGCGCAGAAGCCGGAATTCGTCATCAACGCCGCCGGTTACACCGGCAAGCCGAATGTGGACGCTTGTGAACTGGACAAGGCGGGCACTTTGGTGGGCAATACCCTGCTGCCACAGACGATCGCCCATGCCTGTCTGGCGGCGAGAATTCCCTGGGGACACGTTTCCAGCGGCTGCATTTTCAGTGGTGCCAAGATTTCCAGGAACGGGCAAATCCGGGTGGAGAAAGACATGATCCGGCCGGAGCTTCACGCCTTGGCGGAAGCAAAATCCGCTGCGGTGCTTGGTTTCGCCGAGACCGATACGCCAAATTTTACTTTCCGTGACGGACCGTGCAGCTTTTACAGCGGCACCAAGGCTCTCGGCGAAGAGGCGATGAGCGGCATCGGTCAAAGTTACATTTGGCGGTTGCGGATTCCATTCGACGAATTTGACAACAAGCGCAATTACCTGAGCAAGGTGCAGCGTTACCCGAAGGTCTATGAGAACGTGAATTCCATTTCGCACCGCGCTGATTTCGTGAAGGCGTGCCTCGACACCTGGGAACTGCGCGCCCCGTTTGGCATTTATAACGTGACGAACCCCGGCTACGTCACCACGCGGCACGTCGTGGAGCAGATCGAAAAAATTCTCAAACCGGCTCGCAAGTTTGAATTCTGGGCGAATGACGGGGAGTTTTATCAACTGGCGGCCAAAACCCCCCGCTCCAATTGTGTGATGGATTCCTCCAAGCTTCTCGCGGCCGGCGTGAAGATTCGTGGCGTGGAGGAAGCGCTGGAAGATTCATTGGCACACTGGAAGCCGGAATAAATTTTTATCCATGAACTTGTTGATTACTGGCGGCGCGGGCTTCATTGGCTCAAATCTCATCCAGCACGTCATTGATGATGAGCGGATAACGAAGCTCGTCAACCTTGACTGCCTCACCTACGCCGGGCATCTGGCGAATTTGGAAAAGGTGGCGAGCCACCCAAAATATGTTTTTGAGAAGGTGGATTTGCGGGATAAACCCGGCGTGGTGCGCGTCGTGGAACAGCACGGCGTCACGCATGTCATGCATCTGGCGGCGGAATCGCATGTGGACCGCTCCATCAGCGGACCGGGTGATTTCATCCAGACCAATATCGTGGGCACATTCAATTTGCTGGAAGCCTGCCGCGCCTTTTGGGGGGTGAATTTGGCCGGCAAGCGCTTTCATCACGTTTCGACGGACGAAGTTTACGGGTCGCTCGGAGCGACGGGGCTGTTCGCCGAGACAACGCCTTATGCGCCGAATTCGCCCTATTCTGCGAGCAAGGCTTCGAGCGATTTTCTCGTCCGTGCCTATCACCACACCTATGGTTTGGACACGGTCATTACGAACTGCTCGAATAACTATGGGCCGTTCCAATTTCCGGAGAAGCTGATTCCGGTCATCATCCAGAATGTGCGTGCGCGCAAACCGCTGCCTGTTTATGGCGACGGCATGAATGTCCGCGACTGGCTTTATGTTCGGGACCATGCCGAGGCCCTGTGGACGGTTTTGAACAAAGGCAGGGCTGCCGAGACTTACAACATCGGCGGTCACAATGAGTGGGCGAACATTCACATCGTTCAGCTCATTTGCGACATCATTGATGAGTTTGCGCCTGGCCTTGGCGGCGATTCCCGTTCTCTGATCACGTTCGTCAAAGACCGGCCCGGCCATGACCGCCGTTATGCGATTGACGCTACGAAGATTCAGCGTGAACTTGGCTGGACGCCCGCCCACAGGTTTGAGCAGGGCATCCGTGAAACGATCCGCTGGTATTTGGACAATCAGGACTGGGTGCGGACAGTTTTGAAGAAATAACCGCTGAACGAATTGGCAGGA
>JAJXXI010000401.1 GCA_021781185.1 bacterium | reverse complement strand
GCCGGGCCGGCCAGGAGATGGAGCAGTTGGGTTTGCGGGTCGAACCGGGGGAAGCGGGCCGGTTTCCGATTGGCATTGCCCCGGGATCAATGCCGGATTTCGGTCCAAACTGTCCCGTGCGGCTCGCCGCTCTTGATCAGCGCCTGGATTTTATCGAAGGCCTCGGTCATTGGGCATTCGCCGGGGCTGGCTTGCCGGTCAAGGCCTGATAAACCGTTTCGGCCATCAGCCGGGCACCGGTGCGGTTTGGATGCACCGTGTCTGGAAACAAATTTTTCTTTCCCGCCAGCGGCGTGTTTAGATCAATGATGCTGGCCTGGTCATCCTGCGCGACCTGCCGGACGAGCGGGTTGACTTCATCTTGAATCGTCTGGCCATTGATGCCCCAGCGTCCGGGAAAGCACGGCGTGAGCAGGCAGACATAAACTTTCACTTGCGGATTCGCCTTGCGGAATTCCGCGATCAACGCCTGGTAATTTGGAACGAAATCCGCCTTGTATTGCCAGTTGTCAATGGCCTTGTCCGCGTCGAGGCTGCCTGCGCCACGATGCTTGCTGTCGTTGGTGCCGAGCATGATCACCACGATGTCGGGCGCGAAGGCCAGCGCTTCTGCGTGCTCTTTTTGTTTGAAGTAAGGCAGGTCGCCCTTGTTCAGCATGGTTGCGCCGCTATGACCGAAATTGCGCACGTCCCAGCCGGTTCCCAGCAGTCTGCTCAGCACGGCGGGATAAGCGTCATGTTGACGATCTTTAAGTCCGTAGCCGTAGGTGATGCTGTCGCCCACGCAGGCGACGCGAATGGCTTTGGTCGTCGCAGCTTCCGTGGCGACCCCGGCCGACCGGTCGGCGGCGCGGGTAATCCCGGCCAGGGCGATCAGCGCGATGGGCAGGCTCAGGATGAATTTGCGTCGGGAAAGGAAACAATGTCCGGTGGTGTTGAGGTCGTTAATCGCAAGGAGCCCGAATGCAGTCCAGCGTCCGCCGGCTGCGGAAAACTTTCAGGCGTTACATTAATTTGGCGGCGGGGTTTTTTTCGCCCGAGCGGTAGTGCAGCACCTTGACCTTTTCGAGGGTGACGAGCCCGCCCCCCATCATCTGGTCCAGCGTGGGCAGGAAGGAGTTGATGTTTTCCTCTCTGTCCACAATTTCGATGACGAGCGGCAGGTCCATTGAGAGTCGCAGGATTTTGGACGTGTGCAGCCGGCTGGCCTTGCCAAAACCCATCGGGCCACGCAGCACAGTGGCGCCGGCGAGATGCATTTCCCGCGCCTTGAGCACGATGGCTTCGTAAAGCGGCTTGTGCTCCCAGCGGTCGCTTTCACCAAGAAAAATCCGCAGCAGGACGGCGTCAGTTGGAATTTGCATTTTAGTTTCCTTTCATTGAATTGAACATCGCACCGGCCATGAAGCCGAACCAGACCGCAATCAGGCAGAGGACGACGGATAAAAGCACGTTCCCGCCGGCATAGAGCCATTCGCCGTCGCGCATCAGGTTCAGTGTTTGCAGGCTGAAAGAGGAAAAGGTCGTGAAGCCGCCGCAGACGCCGATCATTAAGAACTGCGTGGCAAAGGCGCGCGACTGCGGATTCAACCGGCCTTCCGAACTGGTCAGCGCGCCCAAAAAACCAACGATGAACGAGCCGGCAATGTTGACCGCGAGTGTGCCAAACGGAAAGGACTCGCCGACTTTGTGCGAAACCAGTCCGCCGATGCCAAAACGGGCCATGCTGCCGATTGCGCCGCCAATTGCCACCCAAAGATACGCGAGCATAAACTTGCCGTGAAGCTTGTCTTGACCCGTGCGCGAACGCAACCGAAATACGCCGCCTCAAGGCTCCAGGCCGTCCGTGATTTGAACCGGGGCGGACGTGATTTGAATTTTCGCCGGTTCCAGTCCCGGACGGGTCGCCGTGAGCGTGATGGTGCCGGGCGTGAGCGTGGAGCGAACGGCCACGCGGTTGATCCCGCATTCGGTGTCCAGCCAGAGTTTGTTCACGGAATTGGTCCTGCCGCTGTCATAGCCGCCGCGCCAGATCGCGGGACCGGCCAGCTTGAAATCCACCCGCGCCTCGTCGGTCGGGCAGCGCTCGCCGTTGGCATCCACCGCCTCCACATCAAAGAACGCCACGTCCGAGCCGTCGGCTTGCAAGCCGTCCGGTCCGGTGTGAACCGTCAACCGCAATTTTACCGCCGTGCCGGCGGTCTGGATTTCATCCTGCGCCACCACCTTGCCGGACGACGTGCCCACGGCCTTGATTTCGCCAGGTGCAAAATGAACGTCCGGAAATGCATAGATGTAGCCGGTGTTTCCCAGATCCTTGTTCCGGTCGTCAAACTTGTCCACGAAGTCGCACGGATGACGGTTCACGCCGAGCGGTTTGCCGTTTACGAACAACTCCACCGCGTCGCAATGGTTGGCGGCGACATAGACGGTTTTCACCGTATTGGCCGGATACGTCCAATGGCCGATGATGTGCAGGTCCGGCGCGGGATTCTGCATCACGCGATAGACGTAGTAAGCCTGCTTCGGCAGCCGGACGGCATCCACCTTGCCGCTCACGCGCGCGACTTCGCTGCTGTCCTGCCGGCCGTCGGCGTTCTCGTCCGACCAGTAAATCGAGGCGTAGCCCGACCATTTCGCGTGCGCCGGATCGGTGTTGGTGATGATGTTGCTGAAATAATCATGATACCGCACGGCGGCAGCGAGGCAGAACGTTTCGGAATTCCAGTGATAGGTGTCGTTCGGGCCGGGCTTGAAACCGAAATGCGGCGGCGAGTAATCATCCCAGAACCGGCGCGCAGCTTCGTCGCGGAAATCCTCCGCTTCGAGGAACGGCGCCCGGTCGCGGCGCTCCAGGCTAAAGGCGCGGAACAAGTCCGTGCGGTTGGTCAACGCATCGGTGCGCGGATCCTGGCCGATCATCACGCCGAAATAGCCGGCCAGCGGCGTTGCGGACTGCTCATTCAGCGTGCGGCAGCCGAGCACGCGTCCGCCGTTCGGATCGTATTGCTTTTGCAGCGCGAGCATCTGCTCCAAATGCGGCGTGGTGATGTTGTTGTTGCCCGCCTCCCAGAAAAGGATGCTTGGATGATTGCGGAAATAGATCATGGAATCACGCATCACGTCCAGACGCTGCTGCCATTGGCGCGCGCCGGCTTCCGGCTTCAGCCGGTGATCCAGCGTCGGGTCGCCTTCCTTGTCGCCCGCCGGACAGACTTCCACGATGCCGGTTTTGTCGCAGGCGCGCACGTCCACGGCCTGCGGTGAAATGTGCATCCAGCGGATGTAATTCGCGTGCGTGTTGCGGATGAGTTCCGCGTTGTAATCGTGCATCCAGTCGGGATACGCCTCGCCCAACCCGGCCCAACTGTCGCTCGACCGCTGCGCGTAGCCGGTGAGCCAGACAAATTGGTCGTTCAGATACACGCCGCCCGTGCCGGTGCCGCCCTTGAACTCCGCCTTGCGAAAGCCCGTGTGAATCTTCTGCACATCCACCGCTTTGCCGTCCACGGTGAGGATGCAGTAAACGTCGTAAAGATACGGATGCTCATCGCTCCAGAACTGGGCGTTGGTCAACGCGCCGCCGGCGGTGAACTTTTCGGTTTCCCCGTCCACCAAATCCGACGTGTCGCCGGGCAGCATCGCGCAAACGTGGCCGCCGGCATCCACCACCACCGCCGAGAGTGTGATGGACTGCTGATCGCCGGATTCGTTGCGCACCTGCGATTCAACGTTCACGTCGCAGGCCTTGTTGCTGATGGAAAAATTCGACGGATAAACGTAGATGCCCGTCGTCTTCAAATTTTCGTAAAGTGGCAGCGTCTGATACACCTTGCCGGTGAGGTGCAGCACGATGTCGTGGTTCAGCCCGCCGTAATTCGGGTTGAACGCGCGGCCCATCCACTCGAAGCCGACGCCGGTCGCCTCCTCGACGTAATCGTTGCTGTTGTCCACCCTGACGGCGATGACATTTTCTGCGTTGCCAAAATGGACGAAGCCCGTCAAATCCAAACCAAGGGGCGTGATGCCGTTTTCATATTTGCCCGCAAATTTTCCGTTGACCCAAAAACTTCCGGCCTGCTTCAAGCCTTCAAATTCCAGGAAAACTTTCCGGTCCTTTGCGTCGGCCGGCAATTTGAAATGTTTGCGATACCACACGATGCCCGACCACGCGCTGCGGTCGCCGCCGCTGTGGCTGATGATCTTTTGGTAGGAATCCACGTCGTTGAACGTGTGGGGCGCACTCACGTCCGCCCATTTTGAGTCGTCAAAGGAGACTTCCATCGCGTTCGTCACGTCCGCCTTCAAAAACTTCCAGCCGGGATTGAAATTGTAATCCGCGCGCGGCGAAGCCGGCGGAATGTAGATTTCCTCTGCGGACAGCGTTGATGCCGCCGCCAGAAGAAACAACGTCAGGAATACTCTCAATGTTTTCATGCTTAAATCAGTTCTGGCCGGCTCTGCATTCCACCGGTTCCGCTGAGAACCAGCTTTCCGTCGGCCGGGCTCAAGCTGGCAATGGCATGCGCTGTCGGTATTGCGACAGAATATGTGCCGGATGCCTTCAGCAGATTGATGTTCCAGACCAGAATGCCGGTCCAGAATGCCAAAACATCACTGGCCAATGCCACGGAATAGTTCGCCTTGCGAACCAAACGGAAGCTGCCGCCGCCGGGAATGTTGGCGAAGGCGGTATTGAACAGTATTCCGCACAAGGCAAACAGGCTGAATGCGAAAGAAATTGGTTTTTTCACGGTGGGCACTCATGGAACCTACCGCTTTCGGCAGAACAAATCACTCCACAGTTCTGGTGACGTCCGTATGGTGCAGGCGGGCCCGTTCGAGATTTTAAAGCCGGATGAGGCAAGCCACTTCATCGCCAGAAGCACTCATGGTTGCACAGCCTGGGCGATTCCACCTTGGCATGTTTTCACCAGGGGATTCCAATTTCTGACGGCTCAGATCGAACTTTACTTTCGGTTCCATTGCGGGACAGCCTGCGATGGGTGCATCTGGACACGGTCCTTGACTGGCCGCAGCCTTGGTAGTGGCACAGGCATCCTGCCTGTGAGTTGCGTCCGCGTGGTTTGGCTGGCAGAAACCCACCGGCAGGATGCCTGTGCCACTACGCTTCCGGCTGACGCCGGAACTGTTTTATCCCGAACTTAAGGACCGTGTCCAGATGCGCCCGCCTGCGATTTTATACAGGCAAAAAGTCTTTGCCTTAAGGCCTTCTGGTTTGCTTTATTTAAGCAGGCGGTCCAATTCAGCAGTTTGGTGTGGTTAGGAACGTGAGGTGCAGATGAGGAATCTTGTTTCTTTTTTTCGCTTTAAGCTGATTCGCTTTCTGGAGCGGATATCCCGGCCTGAGCCGCTTTACCGGTTGTTCCGGCCAATTGCGGTTGTTCGCGCCGCGTTCAAAAGAAATCCGGTGCCGTTGCAGTTGCCGGCAGTGATTGGCACGGGATGGATCACGCCTGGGGACGCCAAATGCCGGCAGCGTTATTATCAAAACTGTGCGTTGACGTTCTTCCCCGAACGGCTGGCCTTGCCGTGCTGGCGGGATCGCTGTGAATTCGCGGGCATGGATCAGTTGCGGGATCTTCAGCGTCAAAACCTGCCGGCCATCCTGGTGGTTTGCCATTTCGGCCCCTTCTTTCTGCTGCGGCGCTGGTTGCAGGCAGCCGGCATCCGCGCGACCACCTTGGTTGCCGGAATGACAGATGAACGTTCCTACCTGAATCAGTTGAAGGATCGAG
>JAJXXI010000307.1 GCA_021781185.1 bacterium | reverse complement strand
CCACCGCCTTCACGAATTCGCGGACACGGCTGAACATCCCGTGTTTCACCGGGAAATGCACCTTCAGGTTTTTGACTTCAAGCAGGCTCATGATCATTTCCAAAACGGACAGCGGACCCATCGTCCGAGTTCAACTTCGATCAATTCCGGCAGTTTGTCCGAGCATTCCGGTCTGGCGACCGGACAGCGCGGGGCGAACCGGCAGCCGGGCGGGAATTTGCCGATGCGCGGAACATTGCCGGGAATGGCTGAAAGCCGTTGAACGTCACCGCGCAGTTTGGGGACGGAATTCATCAGCGCCTGGGTGTAGGGATGCAGCGGGCGGCGCAACAACTCCTTCGCAGGCGACAATTCCACAATCTGCCCGGCATACATCACGGCCACGCGGTCGGCCATGTCGCCGACAATGCCGAGGTTGTGCGTGATGAGCAGAATGGCCATGCCGAGCCGCTGCTTGAGGTCGCGCAGCAAATCCAGAATCTGCGCCTGTATCGTCACGTCGAGCGCGGTGGTCGGCTCGTCGGCCACGAGCAGCCTGGGTTCGCTCGCCAACGCCATCGCGATCATCACCCGCTGCTGCATGCCGCCGGACAGCTCGAACGGATAATTCTTCAGGCGCGATTCCGGCGCGGAAATGCCGACGAGCTTCAGCAGGCGGATCATCTCGGCGTCGGTCGCGCGGGCCGGCCGGTGCGGCTTGAGCGCCTCCTTGATTTGATTGCCGATGCGGAAAACGGGATTCAACGACGCGCCCGGGTCTTGAAAGACGTAACTGACCACGCCACCGCGAATTGCCTGCAATTCGCGCGCGGACATGGTCAGAGTGTTCCGCCCGTTCAGGAGAATTTCCCCGCCGACATAATGCGCCGGCGGCGCGGGCACGAGGCGGGCGATGGACAATGCGGTGACCGTTTTGCCGCAGCCGCTTTCGCCGACGAGGCAGACGGTTTCGCCCGCGCCGATGGTCAGGGACAACCCGTCCAGGGCCCGCGCGGCGTCCGCGCCTTTGCCAAAGTCCATTTTCAGATTGTTGATTTCAAGCAGGGCCATGCCGGTCAGGAATTAAAAAAAATCCAAAACGGAATCTCCGGGCGGACGGCACCGGCGAGCAGTGGAGCGGATTTTAATGGGTTCATTGCAGTTTGGTTTCAATTGGATTTCGCGTCCGCCGCGTCGCGCAGGCCGTCGCCGAGAAAGTTGAAGGCGAGCACGGTCACAAAAATCGCCGCGCCGGGCGCAAGCAGCCACGGATAATTCCGCAGGTATTCGATGTTTTGCGCGGCGGTCAGCATGTTGCCCCAGCTCGCGCTGGGTTCCTGGATGCCCACGCCGAGAAAACTCAGCACCACTTCGCCGAGGATGTAATACGGCACGCTCAGGGTGGCGGCGACGATGACGTAGGAAAAGGTGTTCGGCAGGATGTGGCGCACGATGATTTTGAGGTGGGTCTGACCGAGCGCGCGGGCGGCCAGCACGAATTGCTGTTCCCGGAACGACAATGCCATGCCGCGAATCACGCGCGCCATGCTGGCCCAGCCGATGAAGCTCAGGATGACGACGATCATCGCATAGACCTTCGCGGAACTCATGCCCGGCGGAAACGCGGCGCGCAGGGAAATGATCAGATACAACGCGGGAATGGACATGATCAATTCGCACAGGCGCATGATGACCATATCCGTCCGTCCGCTGAAATAGCCGGAGATGCCGCCCATGATCATGCCCATCGAAAACGAGAGCAGAATCCCGACAACGCCGATGGAGAGGGAGATTTGCGAGCCGTAAAGCAGGCGTGAAAATTCGTCGCGCCCAAACTGGTCGGCTCCCAAAAGATAAACCGGATAGTTTGGATCGCCCGTGCCAAAGAGATGAATCGAGGCGGGAAGCAAACCAAACAACTTGTATTTGTCGCCGCGCACGAAGAAATGAACCGGCTTGGTGTCGTCCAGGACCGCGCGGTAATTGAAGGTGCCGGGTCCTTTCTCATAGCGCGGCATCACCAGGTGGAACCCCTGCCAGCGAGGAGGTGTGGGCGGGTGAAAAAAACTCCGGTCGTCTATGCGGTCATAACGGTAAGGCGCGATGAATCCGGCAAACAGCGACACGGCATACAGCCCGATCAAAATCACGCCGCCCGCCAGCGCGATCCGCCGGCGCTTGAGCCGGCGCCAAAACAACTGCCAGGGCGAGAGCGGCTGCTCGATCACGGGATTTGGTTGGGGCGCGGCGGTTTCCATTTTATTTGAGCCGGATGCGCGGGTCGCTCCACGCGAGCAGCAGATCGGCGATGAAATTTCCCATCACCAGCAACGCGGTGGCCATGACCACGCTGTCCACGACGAGGTAGGAATCCTTGGCGAAAAACGCCTCCATTGTCAGCCGGCCGAGACCGGGCCAGGCCATGATGTTTTCCACGATGAACGCGCCGCTCAGCAGGCTGGCAAGCGAGTAGCCGAAGATGGTGAGCAGCGGATTGATGGCGTTGCGCAAGGCGTGTTTCCAAATTACCCAGCCCTCGCCGAGGCCGCGCGCGCGCGCGGCGGTAACGTATTCGGCGCGCAACGTGTCGAGCAGATTGGAGCGCATCTGGCGCATGATGCCGGCCAGGCTGCTGGCGGCCAGCACCAGCGCGGGCAGAATGAGATAATGCACCCGATCCCAGAATTGCTGCATGGGCGTCAGCAAATCGTAGTAAGGACTCTGGGCACCACCGACGGGGAACCAGCGGGTCGCCGCCGCAAACCAAAGCGCCAGCAAAGACAACAGCACGTCCGGGACCGACAGTCCGACAAAGGCGATGAGCGAACAGGCGCGGTCTATCCACGAATCTTTTTTCACCGCCGCCCAGATGCCCAGCGGCACGGCGACGGCCCAGGCCATGATCATGGCCACGAACGAGAGCAGAAACGTGTTCCAGAGCCGGGCAAAAATGAGCGAGGTGGCGGGGATTTTATAGGCCATGGAATAGCCGAAGTCGCCGTGCAGCACGCTCTTGAACCAGTAGAAGTATTGCACATACCAGGGCTGGTCCAGATGGAACTGGGCCTTGAGCCGGGCAACGGTGTCCGGCGAGATTTGGGGGTTTTGCAGCAGCGTGGTGAAGTAATCGCCCGGCGCGAGCGACATCAGCAGGAAGGTCAGCAACGAAACGCCCAACAGGAGCGGAATCATGTGCAGCAATCGTTTCAGGACAAACTTCAACATCTCAATGCGCCGGCAAAGTGACAAAACTCGCGCGCAGATGCGAGTGAATTCAAACTTCCTGGCCCAGAAACACAGTTGTTGAACCGCTCCGGCTTTGTTACGGTGCGTCCGCAGTTCAAACAAAAAAACAAAGCGAGTGCATGAATAAAGGTCTCATCCCAATTTTCACATTTTGCGCCGCCGCCATCGTGCTGGCCGGCTGCGGCAAGAGTTCCACCCCGGCGGCACCGGAAAAATCCGCCGCCAGCTATCCGCTCCCGGAACCGCCGTTGGTGGCGAAATGCCAGCCGGGCATTCGCGGCGGCCGGTTCGTGGTGGCCACGTTCAGCGATCCCAAGACCTTCAACCCCATCACGGCCGACGAATCCTCTTCCCAGGACATTTACCGTTTTCTGTTCGCCTCCTTGCTGGGCTACGACACGCCGTCCCAGACCGTGGAGCCGGGACTGGCCGACTGGTGGACGAATTCACCCGACGGCAAAACGTGGACGTTTCGTTTGCGCAAGAATCTGCACTGGAGCGATGGCGCACCGCTGACCGCAGACGACGTGGTCTTTACCTGGAACGTGATCTGCAATCCAAAAATTGACAACGTGATGCACGACCAGTTTTTGATTGGCAGGAAGACGTTCACCGTGACCAAGCTGGACGATCTCACCGTCCAGGTGGTCACGCCGGAGATTTACGCGCCGTTTCTGGAAAACTTCGGCGCGGGCGTGCCCATTCTGCCCAAGCACATTTTGGAAAAAGCGGTCACGAACGGAACATTCGCCTCGGCTTACGGCACGGACACGCCGGCGAAGGACATCGTCGGCAGCGGACCTTTCATCATTCAGGAATACAAGCCGTCGCAATACACGCTGCTGGCGCGCAACCCCTATTTCTTCGAGGTGGACAGCAATGGGCAGCGCCTGCCGTATTTCGACAATGTCATTTACACCGTGGTGCCGGACATGAACGCGGTGTCGTTGCGGATGCTCACCGGCGAGAGCGATGCGGATGATTTTGTGCTGCCCTATGAATACGACCGTTTCAAGGAGGCCTCGGCCAAGGGTGATTTCCGGTTTCTTGAACCCGGCATCGGCCTGGAAAACAGCTTTTTCTGGTTCAATGAAAACACCAACGTAAACGCCCAAACCGGCCGGCCTTATGTGGATCCGAAGAAGTTGAAGTGGTTCCGCAACGAGAAATTCCGCCAGGCCTGTTCGTATGCGGTCAACCGGCAGGCTATCATCAATTCGATCTATTCCGGCCGCGCGGTGCCGGCCTATGGCTTTGTGACGCCCGGGAATAAAAAATGGTATGATCCGAACATTAAAAAATATCCCTACGATCCGGCCAAGGCGCGCGCGTTGCTGAAGGAGATTGGCATCGAAGATCGCAATGGCGACGGGAAGATGGAAGATGCGGACGGTAATCCGATTGAATTTGTCCTGAACACCAACACGGGCAATGACGCCCGGCAAAAGGCCGCCGTGCTCATCCAGTCCGACCTCCAGAAACTCGGGTTCAAAGTGATCTGCCAGCCGATTGAGTTCAACACCCTGGTCAACAAGATTGACAGCTCTTACGATTATGACTGTGTGTTGCTGGGACTTGGCGGCGGTAGCACGGATCCGTCCTCCAACATGAACGTGATCAAGTCCAGCGGCTTCACGCATCAATGGTTTCCCCGCCAGAAAACACCTTCGACCGCTTGGGAGGCGCGGCTGGATTACCTGATGGACGCCCAGATGAAAACCTTGGATTTCGCGGAGCGCAAAAAGGATTTCGACGAAGTCCAGGAAATTTTGTCCAAGCAAATGCCGATGATTTTCACCGTCACGCCATATTACTACGCCGCCATCCGTTCAAACATCGGCAACGTGCGGCCGACCGCCTTGAGCTACTACCGGGTCACCTGGAATATTGAGGAGTTGTATTTCAAGAAATGACGAAATCCGGGGCGGAAACGGTGTCGCGTCGCGCAAGGCATACATCCCGTGCCGTCGAAGCAGGTTGCCGCAGAATCATGACGGCTTCATTTTTTTAATGACGCGCCCGCCTTTGTGTTGAAAAATATCGTGGTTGCAATCTGATGACTGTCACCCTTTTCATCCCTTGTTTTGTGGACGCGGTGTATCCGCGCGCCGGCATCAGCATGGTGGAAATTCTGGAACGCCTCGGCCATCGCGTGGTTTGCCCGGAAGAAATCGCCTGCTGCGGCCAGCCTCCTTTCAATTCCGGCTACTGGGCGGAGGCGCGCGCCATCGCCCAGCCCGTCCTGAAACAACTTGAGAATGCGGAGGCCGTGGTCATTGGCTCCGGTTCCTGCGGCGCGATGGTGAAAAAATTCTATCCGGAACTGTTCACCGGAACCCCGCACGCGGCCCTGGCAAAAGAAGTGTCCAACCGCACCTGGGAATTTTCGGATTTTCTCGTCAACAAGCTCGGCGTCACGGATCTTGGCGCCCATTTCCCGCACAAGGTCACTTTTCACGACGGTTGCCACGGCTTGCGCGAACTGGGCATTAAAACCGCGCCGCGCGCCCTGCTCGGCTGCGTTGGCGGACTGG
>JAJXXI010000110.1 GCA_021781185.1 bacterium | reverse complement strand
GCAACGTTCGTCACGCAAAGAACTGACCTTGCTGCCAAGCTGGCCTTTTCTTGGTGAGACGAATAGCCATCGGCTCTGCACACCAGCGCGCTGGCTACCGACATAAGGAGAACGATTAATTTCGCGGTCACTCGCATGTTAATGAAGCAAAACCGCCTTAATTGAAGCCGGTTATGCGTGATGGCTAAAACAAAAAACTCATCAGACGACAATCAAAACAGTCGGTTCGCTGGCACAACAGTTCATACCATCATGGTTTGTTGGAGCAAGCAGATTTCTGACCGTCTTTTTCATCCCTGCCTTGTGGCAGGGCGAAGCAAATCGTTCCAGCTTTTTCTTCAATTCCTATGGGATGACTGTGGAAAAAGTCCAAATCGGGGTATGCGTTCCTCTGCGGTATTTGCAGGGGAATCGAGTGCTTTTTGTCAAATTTTCCAGCTTATAGGATGGTTGTGAAGTGAAAAAAATTGAACCGCTTAAGGGAGTAATGACATCACGGGAGACATTAGTCAAGGTGGCCTTTCGGTGAGGTCGTTGTTTTGTTGTTATTGCTGACATGAGCATTGCTACTCATAGACGCCCATAAACAAAGCTTGCATAGTGGTTGAAATCCAGCAAGGCCCATAAGGCAATGAATATTGCATATTGTTGGGTTCCCTAAACATCGTAAACAACTATGAAAAAAACAATCAAAACAATATCAATGATTGCCGGGTTGAGCAGCTTGATTGCCGCAACGCACGCACAGCAAGTTGTCTGGTCAACAACGAACTTCGTTGCCGACCCAATAGGTTCTTATGGCGCGTTGGTTGACTTTCAAGGTGGTGAAAGCTTGGCAGTAAACATTGTCTCTCCAGGAGAGGGGGGGGGGAGCAGTCAAGCATTGGAAATCACATGTGTCCCCAACCAACCCAATATCAACTTTCAGACAACCACAGTCCCCTATCCGTGCAGTGGCAACACCAACGCATTTTTGTCAAATTACACCCTCTCATTCGACATGCAAGTCAGTGGCACTAATAATTTATCACCTGTTAATGGATTACAGCTTAGCCTCTTCCCGAATCAAACTACCGCCAATGGATATGCTGTGTTTGGTTCCCACATGCTTCTTCCTAATACAGCCACTAATGTTTTTATTGCGGGGGCGGGATATCAACACTATTCGATTCCTCTGAGCAGTTTTCAAAACAGCGGTGTTACTATGATGACCACCACCAATTTTTCTTTCGGGTTTGGCGATGTCGCTTATCCGGCCAATCTTGGTGGTGGTCCCCTAACGATTGATATTGCCAATCTCCAAATAACGATGAATACAAACCCGCCTCCGCCCCCGAATCCGCTACTAACCATGCTGCCCGCCAAACGGGGTTTGAGAATTTTTCAACAAGCGTCAGACGCAGTCTATACCCAGGAAGGGATGGAATCGGTGGATATAAACCAGGCTTGGGTTGGTCTTGCGACCGCCAACACGCCAGTCAGCTATGCGATTGCGTTCCAAGACTTCGATACCGTTGCCAATTATACGATGAATATTCAGTTCGTTCCGAATGCCGGCACCGGACCGTATGCCGTTTATGGTGCCGCCAATGACCTTTTATGGAGGATTACATCTGGCGGGGGTGCCAGTGGGTTTACCACGTCTCTTGCTTTCAAAACAAATTCTCCTGCTAACGTTAATGGTGGTGAAACGAACGTCGTGGTCGCGACAATGGCCACCACCAGCACCAATGGTCGCGGCACTTGGACTTTAACCTTCACCTCCGACACGAATGGCACGGTGACCGCGCCGGATGGCACCAGTGCATCCTTTGTGTTGGATCCAAATATGGCCGCTCAATTCGCGAATCCAGTGAATATTTTCTTTGGAACATCTGCGGGAGCCACAGGCGGTTATGGTCAATTCACAGACATCAGCAGGATAGCCGTTACGAATGTAGGCGGAGTAAACATCAACGATGACTTCACAAGTGATACCAATTTAGACACAACTGTCTGGGATACGACCTTTTCCCGGGATGCTGGCAGCGTAATCCTGGTCTCAAGCACGCCTTCATATTGGGTGAACTGGAATATTCCCGACGACGGATTCGGGCTGGAAACAAAAGCCAGTCTGAATGGTGGCACCAATTTGTGGTTCTCACCGAATTACTACGGCAGTGGAACGGCCAGCACAAACTCGATCCCGACCCTGATGGGAACTACGCTGAAATGGACGTTGATCCCCAGCGGATGCCTGCCAACGGTTGACGGGACTGTGGGCGGAACGCCTTCGCCCAATGCCTTTTTCCGCCTCTCGGCCCCTCCTCCGAGCAAGTAATTAGCAACATCATCAATGCCGCGAATACCAATGTGTTCTTTAAGATGGTCAAAGCAAACATGCCGTAATCGTGGCTAATAAGGCCGCCGCAGCTTGGATTTGGCTGCGGCGGCCAACAGGTGGATTCTCTTCCAAATCAAGCCATTAACATTGAGTATTAATTTATCGAACATGAAAAGAAACCCCGGATTTACACTGATCGAATTGCTTGTCGTCATCGCTATCATCGGAATTCTCGCGGCATTACTGCTGCCGGCGCTGGCCAAGGCGAAGGATAGAGCCATACGCATAACCTGCTTGAACAACGAAAAGCAGCTCTACCTCTCTCTGCATATGTATTGTGATGACAATAACGACAAACTGCCCGTTCTCACCCCCGGTTCTGGTGCTTCCTGGGCTTGGGATTTACCGTCGCCCGTAACGAGTGCGATGTTGGCGAGTGGCTGTGAGAAAAAAACATTTTATTGCCCCAGCACCGCGCCGAGGTTTACCGACGCCGAGAACTTTCTCAACCAGAACTCCCTTTGGAATTTTGGCACGAATACTGGCAATTCCTTTAACATTGTTGGCTATTCCTTCGCCTTCAGCGGAAATCCGACCACTGCGTCCAAACTGGCCGTGGGGAACCAAAACATAAAAATTACCGCAGAAGCCCACGCAAACCCAATTTACCCATTCACACCATATCAAGATGATGTGTCAACTCGTGTCCTCATCGCAGATGTGATGATCAGCACTGGCAATACCCTTCCAGCAAGCCCCCAAGACAACTTTAGCAGTGTGGGTGGCGGCTTTAGCATAAACGGCAAAGTATATCCCCATTTGAGTGCTCATTTGCAGAACGGGATGCCCGCTGGAGGCAATTACGCATACAAAGATGGTCATGCTCAATGGCAGAAATTCAACGCCGCAAATGCCATTGCGAAAAATAATCCAACACAGGTGCGAACGGGTGGCAATACGCCTTATTTCTGGTGGTGAATGATTTCAAACCACTGTTATGAAATTTGTAAATTGAGACACTTGGCAATTATAATCTTGTGTAATGCAATATTCGGCAGGGAATTTCTCAATGGAACGAGAGGCCAGAATAAAATTGGGTTTAATGAAAATGCTGTCGTCCATCGGGGCTAGAGATTCGACGACGTGACAACCAATATCGTGATAAAACGACGTGTAAAAATATGCTGTGCATCAATTGATTTCACGGTTTTCATTGCCGCCACATTGACCGGTTTTAGCATCGCAGCCCGGGCGCAAACCGATGCCGTATCAGACAATTTTGATTCTTATTCGCCGGGTGTCTTTGGCAGCACATATAATTACGGGACTGGCGGTGATGTCACTTCCTCCATCGTGGCTCCTGGTTCAGGCGGCAGTGGCCAAGCCTTGCAGTTAAGCGGCAGTGTGACCAACGGGATGGCTGAGAACGCTGGTGTCAATTCTCCCTTCTATACGCCTGGCTACAATACCGACGACAATCTCTCCGATTACACCCTGTCCTTCGATCTGGCCATAACCTCCGGAGCCAACTCGGGCATCGGGGTAACGCTGAATATTTTTGGGGGAACCTCGCAGGCAAACGGTTCGAGTTATGCCGTGCCCATTAGTCAAATCACCGTCGGCGGCGGGTTCGAGCATTTTTCGGTCAACATGGGCACGCTCCCTGCCGGGTATCAGATTCCCGCACTGGTTCCGACCTCCAGCCAGTATCAGTTCCAGCTTCTGTTTCTCGGCTATAATGCCAGCGTCACGGCCACTCCCGAAACGATTCAGTTGGATAATCTTCAGATAACTGTCATTCAAAATACGAATGCATACCCGAATCCCCCTCCGTCTGGAACAAACACTACAGATCAGTATTATATTAATCCTCCCATTTATGCAGACTATCCTGATCCCGACATCATCCGCGTTGGCAACGACTTTTACTTCACGACCACGACGTTCATTGACGTGCCTGGACTGACCATCTTACATTCGCAGGATCTGGTCCATTGGGAAATCGTTACACATCTTATTTCCCAGCTTACGGGCAGCCCTAACTACAACATCGGAAACGGGATCCAGAATTATGGCAACGGCGTTTTCGCGTCGAGCATACGATATTACAACGGAACTTTCTATGTTGTGGATCAACCGAATGGTCAACCCACCGCCACGATATTTTATTCCACAAACATTGCCGGTCCATGGCAATCTCACCAGCTTAATGTAGGCGCATTTGATCCGGGCCTTTACATTGAAACTAACGGCACGGGCTACATTGTCACCGCTGGCGGCTGGCAAAACAACACCACGTTTCTAACCTTGAATTCCAGTTTTTCCCAAGTCATCGCATCAACTAAGATCACCAACGGTTTGGGGCTTGAAGGCTCCCATGTCTACAAAGTTGGCAGTTACTATTACATTTTCAACTCGCAGCCGGCGACCGGTAATCTCTACGTTTCGCGCGCGCCGAGCTTGTTTGGCCCCTATACTTTCATAAAAAATCTAGATAACGCGCATGGAGGACATCAGGGCGGCATCGTGGACATGCCGGACGGTAGTTATTACGGATTCAATATGAAGGACAGCGGCACCATCGGACGAGTGACTTATATCAGCCCCATTTACTGGACGAACGGCTGGCCGGTGTGGGGCACGTCAAACGCCCCTGGACAGATTCCGGACACCGCACCCATGCCCATTGCCGGAGCGCCGGACTACAAAATTTTGACCTCAGATGATTTCTCATCGCCGACGCTTGGTCTGCAATGGCAATTCAATCACAATCCGGATAAGACGCGCTGGTCACTGACTGACCGGCCTGGTTTCCTGCGGCTGTATCCAACGACCGCAACGAATTTCTGGTATGCGCGGAACACTCTCATCCAAAAGGGCCAGGGACCGTGGAGCGGTGCCGAAGTGAAATTCGATTTGAGCAATCTGCAATCCGGCGACATTTGTGGCCTTGGTGCGCTTGGCAAGAGCAATGCTACCATTGCCGTGACTTGCAACAGCCCCGGCAACTACACGTTGAGTCAAAACGTGATTGTGTCCCTTGACAGCACAAAAACAAACCTCAGCACCACAACTATCACCACCGCACTTTATACGAACACGACAATCTTTTTAAGGCTGGGCATGGATTTCATCCAGAATAGAGGGGCCGTGCTCTACAGTGCCGACGGACGAAACTGGTTACAACTGGGTGCCCAATTCAACATCGCATATGACTGGCTCACGGGAACATTCCAAGGCGAGCAATTTGCGATGTTCTGTTACAACTCGCAACCCCGGACAGGTTACGTTGACGTGGACTGGTTCAGATTCGTGCCGCCTGCCTTTATTAACGACCTGGTGGAAAATCCAGATTCCAGCATAGGGCTATGCACGTGACTCCACCAACCGCAAGCGGTAGTATTTCTGGGGATGACAGAAGATTATCCGCGCACACTGTTGGAATTGGAGCAGCGCTTCAGCGACGAAGCCGATTGTCGGGCTTATC
>JAJXXI010000744.1 GCA_021781185.1 bacterium | reverse complement strand
CGAACGACGAGGTGACCGTGAACTACCGGGGCACGTTTATCAACGGCGAGGAATTTGACAGCTCCTACAAGCGCGGCCAGCCGGCCACCTTCAGAGTCGGTGGTGTGATTCACGGCTGGACCGAGGCGTTGGAAAAAATGCCCGTGGGTTCCAAGTGGAAACTGTTTGTCCCGTCGGATCTGGCCTACGGCGAACAAGGCAATCGCGGCATCCCGCCGAATTCCACGCTGATCTTTGAAGTCGAATTGCTGAGTGCCAAGTCGCCCACGCCGCCCCCGGCTGCCGCGCCGCTGACGAGCGATATTATCAAAGTGCCCTCGGCCGAAGAAATGAAGAAGGGCGCGAAGATCGAAGTCATCAAGCCGGAAGACGCCGCCAAGGCGCAGAAGAGCGCGCAGTAATTCAAGTCTGCGCCATTTGATGGTCCAATACCAACACCCTTTCCAGCGATGGAAAGGGTGTTTTGGCTTCAGGCGGTGGCGCAACCGATTTTTTCCTCCGGTCCGGCTGGCTTGATTGAACATTTGCCGCATTTTGCGGTCGAAATTCACAAGTTTAACACTTTAAAGCCTGTGGTTTGACGCAGGCGGAAATGAACATGAAATTAATCTCCAAATCAATGCTCGGCATGCTCACCGTCGTGGCGGGGGCTGCGGTTGTTCTGGCCGTTTCCCATTCCACCGCTTTGGCCAAGGAACATGAGCCGAAATTCACCGTCTCCACCACGCCCATCAACCGCGACGCCGGACTCGGCACCAGCTTTGCATCCGTCGTCAAGAAGGTTGCCCCGAGTGTCGTCAATATCTACTCCACACGTTTCATCAAGGAACGGCTGGTTCAGAACCCGATGCTCAGCGATCCGTTCTTCCGCCAATTCTTTGGCAACCAGATGCCGCCGGATGGCGGCGACCGTGAACGCACCCGCAAGGAACAAAGCCTCGGTTCGGGCGTCATTGTTTCGCCAGACGGATATATTTTGACCGCCAATCACGTCATCGCCGGTGCCGACGAGGTGAAAGTATCCCTGCCGGGCAGCAAAACGGAATACCCAGCCAAAATCATTGGCAAGGATCGCGCCACGGACGTGGCCGTCCTGAAAATTGAGGCAAAGAACCTGCCCTCGATCACGCTCGCCGACAGTGACCAGCTTGAAATCGGCGATGTCGTCCTGGCGATTGGCAATCCCTTCGGCATCGGGCAGACCGTCACCAAGGGCATTGTTTCCGCGCTCGGGCGCAGCGGCCTGGGGTTCAACGGCTATGAAGATTTCATTCAGACGGATGCCGCCATCAACCCCGGCAATTCCGGCGGGGCCTTGGTGGACACCGACGGCCGGTTGGTCGGCATCAACACCGCCATCATCAGCCCCAGCGGCGGCAATAACGGCATTGGTTTCGCCGTGCCCATCAACATGGCGCGCAACATTCTCGAACGGCTCGCCAGCGGCGGCACGATCACGCGGGGTTATCTGGGCATCATTCCGCAGGATCTTGATGCCGGCCTCGCCCAACAGTTCAACCTGCCCGGCCAGAACGGCGCGCTTGTGGGCGACGTGTTGCCCAATACTCCGGCGGCCAAGGCGGGGATGAAATCCGGCGACGTGATTCTCTCGGTCAATGACAAGCCCGTTGCCGATGCGCACGGGTTGCAACTGACCATTTCGCAATTGCTGCCCGGCACGCCGGCCCGGCTCAAGATCATCCGCGACGGGAAAACAAAGACCCTCACGGTCAAGCTGGGCGAGCTGCCCGGCAGCGCCATCGCCAGCAACCAGAATGGCAATCAGGACAACACCGGTTCCATGGCCGACGCGCTTGACGGCGTCACGGTGGCCGACCTCAATCCGCAAATCCGCGAGCAGTTGCGGATGCCGGACGACCTGCAGGGCGCCATTGTCACCCAGGTGGACAGCGATTCAAATTCCGCAGATGCCGGCCTGCAAAGCAATGACGTCATTGTCGGAATTGACCGCCATCCGGTGACCAATGCGGATGACGCCGTGCAGCTCTGCAAGGCCGCCAAAGGCGACAATATTCTGGTCAAAATCTGGCGGCGCAGCGGCAATTTTGCCGGCACGCGCTACTTGAGCGTGGACAACACCAAGCGGCAGAATTGAAGGCCGGGTTTCATTTTGCCCGCCTGCGGCTTTGACAAATCGCCGCCGGCGGGCAAATTCTTTGCCTCATGGCCGTTCAATACAAAGATTATTACCAGAGCCTCGGCGTTCCCCGCACCGCCACCGACGCCGAGATCAAGAAGGCGTTCCGCAAACTCGCCCGCGAATTTCATCCCGACGTCGCCAAGGACAAGAAGAAGGCCGAGGAAAAATTCAAGGAAATCAACGAGGCCTACGAGGTGCTGTCCGACAAGGACAAGCGCCGGAAATACGACGAACTCGGCGCGAACTGGAAATCCGGCGCGGATTTTCGGCCGCCGCCCGGCTACGGCGGCGGCTTTGGCGGCGGCCAGCCGTTTCGCGGCGGACGCCCCATGAGCAGTGAAGATTTTCAAACCCATTTTGGCGGCACCGGCTTCAGCGATTTCTTCGAGCAGTTGTTCGGCTCGCGGATGCGCGGCGGTGGCTTTGGCGCGCAGAACGGGTTTGCCGAGGAGCCCTATTCCCAGCCCAGCCGCGATATCGAAGGCGACATCATGGTCACGCTGGAAGAGGCGCGGCGAGGTTCCGTCCGCACGGTCACGGTGCGGCACCAGAACCATGCCGATTCGCACCAGGTCAAAATTCCCGCCGGCATCACCGAAGGGCAGAAGCTTCGTATTTCCGGTCGGGGCGAGGGCGGGGGCGATTTATATCTCCGTGTCCGGCTGGCCAAGCATCCGGATTTTGAAGTGGACGGCCACAACCTCATCCATGAACTGGAGCTGGCGCCGTGGGAGGCCGCACTCGGCGCGGAAATTTCCGTCCCCACGCTCGATGGAAAGGTGAACATCAAGATCCCCGCCGGCACCGCCAGCGGGCAGAAACTGCGGGTGCGCGGCCATGGCCTCGGAAAAACCGGCGACCTGCTCGTCACCACCAAGATCGTGGTGCCCGGCAAGATTTCTGACGGTCAGCGAAAATTGTGGGAACAACTCGCCCACGAGTCCCACTTTGATCCGCGCAGTTGAAGCCGAACGCCGAAGCGGCGTAGCGTCAGGTATCCTCCGCCTGACGTAGAGGACGGCATCCTCTCGCCGGGAAAAGGCGCGGAGGGGGCAGTGACACGCGAAAATTTCACGGCGCTCCGGCGGGTGCGCGTTTTTTCCGCCACCAACCTTTCCCTTTCCCGGCCGCTTTTACTTCGGGTTGAAGCCGGGGAAGGGGCATATAATTTGGATCTCGCCGGCCGTTTCCCTCGCCCAGTGGGAGAGGGATTGATGGTGAGAATTCTCCCAACCAAAGTTCGCGCTTGGAATCCCTGAACGGGCGCATCTGGACATGGTCCTTAAGTTCGGGATGAAACGGTTCCGGCGTCGGCCGGAAGCATAGTGGCACAGGCATCCTGCCTGTGTGTTTCTGCCAGCCCGGCCACGCGGACGCAATTCACCGGCAGGATGCCTGTGCCACTATCAGGGCTGCGGCCAGTCAAGGACCGTGTCCAGATACGCCCCCTGAACCGAGGAGCGGAGCGCCGGCATTTTGCCGGCTTTGGACATTCGCGCGCGCAAAGCCGGCAAAATGCCGGCGCTCCGGGTCAACGGCAGGGAGAACACCCCACCCACACTTTTTGCTCATCCTTGCTACCGAGCACCGCAACCTCAACTTTTGTGTTCTGGACTTTAACGTTTAGTTCCAAGACCTGAATTTTTGGTTTTGCAACCCCAATTCTGGTTTCCGAAGGTTCAGCTTTGTGATTCACGGGTTCAATGTTCGAATGAAAACCCTCGGCTTTTTGCAAAAGACCAGATTTTGGCCAAAAAATGCAACGGTGTCTAGATTGCCAAGTCATAAGGTGGCATAGAGCTGCTTGAGGCGGAGCACGTCGGTGGTTTCCGCGAGTTGGCATCGGAAGGGCTTCACGCAACCAGCGGATGAACTTCGCCCACCGCCAGTTGGCGCAACGTGTGCGTGCGCAGGTTCAGGCTGTAAAAATGGCCCGCGGCCATTTTTACACCATTGTGCCTGTGATCATGGCTGGCCGCCTTGTGCCAGTGGCCATCCATGGCAAAGACCTCATACGCGGCCAACTCGGCCATGCCCGCCAGCCGGTCCAGCAGGGTTTGATTGGCTAGGTTCCGCAAGGCGTTATTCACGTCGGCCACCACCGCACCCCGGCGTGGACTGTGGAGCGTGGCAAAATAATTCGCCTGGGTGGGACTATGATTCAATGATTCAATCGCGCCCCGTGTTCTTGGAGAAAGGCACGGCCGCTGGTGGAGAATTCCAGCGCACGCAACAGACCGCACTGAAGATAATCGTCATCCGAAAAATCCGGGGATGCCCGGGTGTAGGCACTCCGGCGGGCCAGGCCGGCGAGGGGTTGGAAAAGGACGGCGTTCACGGTTTGGTTTTCAAGTGTCAGAGACATTGAAAATTTTTGGGCGGCCCGCGTCCATGTCAAGTGTGCTTCTCGGTTTTCAGCATGTGCTTACAGGGTTTTTAACCCGCAAGCGACTCGCGCAAACCCCGCGAACATCGGCGCACGGAAGACGGCTCCGGGCTCGTTTGCAGGCAGACTCGGCATCGCGTTTGCGCGCGGTCTATCAACACCGTTGGGTTTACAGGTAGTCTTCAAGGTTGAAACTGAAGTGATTGGAAGGGAAGATGATTGACAAATCCACCTGGGTGGGACAATAGCAGGTGTTCCTGAAATTTTTGAAGGTGAGAAGTTTTGCCTGATCTCAAGATGCCGAGTCGCGTGGTTAACCGATTTACGCAATGGTGGAAATATTTTTTTCTGCAGGCTCTCATCGTGTGTCTGCTTGGCGGCGGCGGTTTGTTGGCAGTGGGGCAAACATCCACGAATGAGTTGCTCACGGTGGCTGCGATACGTGATCTCTCGGCGACGGAGGCGCAACAAAAAATTCCCGTGCATTTGCAGGGCGTGGTCACATTTTTCGATGAGTCGCTCTTTTCGCATTTTATTCAGGACGCGACGGCGGGCATTTATCTGAAGTTCCCGGACAACGTTGGGCCACCGGTGCTGATCCCGGGCCAGTTGGTCGAAGTCTCCGGCACGTGCAGTCCCGGCGAATACGCACCCGTGGTGCTGGTGGACCGGATTCAGGCGATAGGTGATGCCCCCTTGCCTGCCCCCCGGGTCGTAACATACCAGCAACTGGCCAGTGGCGTGGAGGACAGTCAGTATGTGGAGATCACCGGCATCGTGCGTTCGTGCCGGAAGCTGGAGGATTCACTTTATTACCTGGTGGACATCGCTACCGGTGGCGGACGGCTGAGCATCTATGTGAAGAAGCTGCCGGTGAAAAACGTCAGCGCACTCCTGGACAGCACGGTTCGGGTGCGGGGGGTTTGTTCGACCAAATTCAATCACAAGCGGCAGTTGTTTGCCATCCGGCTCATGGTGCCGCGACCGGAGGATTTTGAAATCACAATTCCGGCATCACCGAATCCCTTTGCCGCCGCCGTCCGTCCCATCGACAGCCTGCTGCAGTTTGCGCCACAGGAAACTTACGGTCATCGTGTGATGGTTTCGGGCACGGTGATTTATTATGTGCCCGGCGAAACCCTGTTTGTGCAGAATGGCCAGCAGGGGATCGAGGTGCAAACCCAGCAGCGCAGTCCGCTGCAATCGGGCGATCATGTGGAGGTGCTGGGCTATGTGACCCATGGCGAATACACCCCGCAGTTGCAGGATGC
>JAJXXI010000151.1 GCA_021781185.1 bacterium | reverse complement strand
GTGCGGCCAGGCCGCGATGTTCTTGCACTGGGAATTTCTTTGAGGCTCATTTCCGTCCGAACGTAATTCACTTGTGAGCCGGGGATTGATTTGTTCAATTGAGGTTCATGATGCCATCGCGCCCCGCGCCGCCCGCCGAAATAAATTTCCTGCGCCAGCCCGGCTGGCTCGCGGCGATTTTGCTTACGGCCATCATCGCCGGACTGCATTTCTATTTTCTGCTGCACGCCGGCGGATTCTGGCGCGACGAGGTCAATCTGGTCAACCTCGCAAACAGCCACTCGCTGGCGGCCATGAAAAAGGATTCCTTCCCGATCCTGATGCCGCTGCTCGTGAGCGGCTGGTCGGCGCTGGGGCTGGCCCGAAATGATCTCTCTTTGCGGCTGCTGGGAATGCTGATCGGCCTCGGCGTTCCGGCCGCGCTCTGGGTGGCCGCGTGGTCGGCCCGGCGTCCGCCGCCGTTGCTGGGCCTCGCGCTGTTCGGCTTCAACAGCACGCTCATCGTCTTCGGCGATTCGCTTCGCGCCTACGGCCTGGGCTGCGTGCTGATCATGCTCACCGCCGCCGCCGTGGCGCTGCTGCGACAACCTTCGTGGCTGCGCACGGGCTGGCTGGCGTTGCTGGCGATTTTGAGCGTGCAGGCGCTTTATCACAACGCAGTTCTCGTCGGCGCGATTTGCCTGGGCGCATGGATGGTCTGCTGGCGAAAAAAAACTGGCTTGCAGCCGCGCAGATTTTTCTGGCCGGACTGGCCGCCGCGCTGTCGCTTCTGCCTTACGCCGCCGGCCTGATTGCAGGACAGGAATCGCCGTCGGCGATCCGGACCGGCTTGAAGTCCTGGCGCTTCTTCGCCGCGTTTCAGGATTCCCTCGGATTTCCGCTCGGACAATATATTTATCTGTGGGCGCTGCTCGCCGCGCTGCTGGTTTTTCTGGCCGGCGCAGCCCTGTTTCGCGACCGGAAAGATTCCGCCGGGAACAACGATGACACCGGCGATTTAAGATTGTTCTCCGGCGCAACCGTTTTCGCCGCGCTCGCGGGCTATGTCTTGTTCCTCCGGCTTGCGGCCTTTCCGTCGCAATCGTGGTATCTGCTGCCGCTGTTGGCGCTGGCGGCGGTTTGTTTTGAAATCGGCCTGCCGGTCTGGCGCGGAAAAATGCGCGCGGTGTTTTTCGGGCTGGTCGCGGCGACGACCCTCATCGCCGTGCCGACGGCAGTCCGCTATCTGCACACCCGCTTCACCAACATTGACACCTGGGCGGCGGAGTTGAAAGCCGCCGCCGTGCCTGAAGATTATGTGGTGGTCGTTCCGTGGTTTTGCGGCATCACCTTCAACCACTATTTTCACGGCGCGACTCCTTGGACCACTTTGCCGCCGCTCGCGGACCACGCCACGCACCGTTACGACCTGGTCCAGCTTCAACTTCAAAACACCAACGCCATCCAGCCGGTGCTGAAGCGCATCGTCTCGACCTTGCAGCACGGCCATCGCGTGTGGATTTTGGCCGGCATGGGCTGGATGGACGTTCCCGATCCCGGCACGACCGCGCCAGAGAGCCTGCCGCCCGCGCCCCTGCCGATGTCCGGCTGGTCGGAAATGCCCTACACGATGGTCTGGGCTTCGCAGGTCGCGCATTTGATCGGCGGCCACGCCACTCAGTTTGGTCGCGAGAAAAATCCGACCGCCGGCCGGCAGATCATCGAGAACACGGAGTTGTTCATGGCCGACGGCTGGAAAAATCCGTGACGCCGGCCGCCGTCAAAACCATTTCTTCATCTTGAAATACAGATACGTCCCCAGCGTGGAAATGATCATGCACACACCGGCGATGGGATAGGCATGCGCGTGGTCCAGCTCCGGCATGTCCTTGAAATTCATTCCATACCACGTCCCGATCATCATCAACGGCGTGGTGATGACCGTGATGAGCGTGAGCAGTTTCACGACTTCGCCGGTCTGGTTCGACGACATGTTGAGATAGACCTGCAAAATGCCCGTGAGCGAATCCGTGTAGCTCTGCGCCAGTTCGCCGATGTGGAACAGCGCGTCATAGACGTCGCGGAAATACGGCACGAGATGCGGGCGCACCAGCTTGAATTCGCCGGCGGCGAACTTTCCCAAAACTTCGCGCTGCGGCCCGATGATCTGCCGCAGATGCACGACCTCCTTCTTCACCTGCAAAATTTTGTTGAGCGTCTCCTTGCTGGGCTTTTGCAGCGCCTGCTGTTCCAGCTCGGCGATTTCCAAGCCGAGTTCGTCCAGCGCCGGCTTGTAGTTGTCCACCAGCGTGTCGAGCAGCGAATGCGCCACGCGGTCGGGCGCGCGCGCGATGCCCATCGTGCCGTTGACCGCCCGCTCCACCACCTGCGAGACGCTCGTCAGCGGCTCTTCGTGGAACGTGGCCAGGAAATTTTTGCCGAGGAAAAAATTCAGCTCGCTCGTGCCGAAACAGCCGTCCTTGCGGCTGTAGTCCACCGCGTGGATGACCATGAACAGATACGGCGTGAACCGGTCGTCCTCCTTCGGCGAATACTCCTCGACCTTCGGCGACGGGCTGGGCTGCACGCAGTCCTCGATGGACAGCGGATGGAAATGGAAAATCTGCTCCAGCACCTCCTTCCATTCTTGCTGCGTCGGTTTTTCGAGGTCCACCCACAGGAAAAGGTTCGTGTCCGCCAGCAGCGTCGGCATCAGGAAAGGTTCGATATCCTTCGTATGCAACTTGCCCTGCGTGGTGAATGCAAATGACCGGATCATGCAAAAGTAATTCGCGCTCCTTGAATCCTAGGTGCTGTCGCGTTCAAGGCAAGTTTCGTTTGCGCGAAAGCGGACGGACGGGGTGTCCATCCGGCGGATGGCTGCACTTGTTTTTTTGATCCTGCCTCTCCATCCTTCGCCGGACTGAATTATGTATCGCATCGGCATTGATTTGGGCGGCACGAAAATCGAAGGCGTGGTTCTCGACGCCGGCGGCAAGGAACTCATCCGCAAACGCATTCCCACGGAGCGGGAGCACGGCTACCAGCACATCCTGCACCGGCTCAAATTTCTGCATGACGAACTTGTCGCCACCGTGCCCGGCCAGCCCACCACTTTTGGCATCGGCACGCCCGGCGCATTGTCGCCGCGCACCGGCCTGCTGAAAAATTCCAACACGGTGTGCATGAACGGCCAGCACCTGAAGGCGGATTTGGAAAAGTTGCTCGGTCGCAAGATTGAAATCCAGAACGATGCCAATTGTTTCGCCATGGCCGAAGCGTTGCTGGGCGCGGGCAAGGGCCGGAAACTGGTTTTCGGTGTCATCATAGGCACTGGTTGCGGTGGCGGCATTGTTTATAAGGGCGAGGTCTTCACCGGCGCCCAGGCCATTGCGGGCGAATGGGGGCACATGTGCATTGACCCCAATGGTCCGCTTTGTTACTGCGGTCAGAAAGGCTGCACGGAGACGTTCATCAGCGGCGGCGGCTTGGAACGGCGTTACGTGGAAAAATATGGCCGGCACCGGCCGCTCAAAGAAGTGGAGGCGGCGTATTTTGCCGGCGAACCGCAGGCGGTGGAGTTCATGCAGACGTTTTTCGACCGCTTCGGCCGGGCGCTGGCGAACTTGATAGATGTTCTGGATCCCGACATCGTGGTCATCGGCGGCGGCGTCTCCAATTTCAAGGCGGTCTATCACGAAGGCGTGGCGGCGGTGAACAAATATGTTTTCACCGATGAATTGGAAACGCCCATTGTGAAACACCAACTGGGTGATTCTGCCGGCGTATTGGGCGCGGCGCTGGTGGGCATTTAACTCGATAATGGCTTGCGTTCCGCGCGCACTTTGCTAAAAGCAAGCCGTTTGCAATTAGCAATTCGACATTTGAACCGGCACGGCCAGGCGATCATCGCCTCGCTGCTGGTCGCGCTGATCCTGCTGCTAGACGCCATGGTGGCGTCGCCTGCGCTGCACGAACTGATCCATCATGACGCGGACGAGCCCGGCCATCATTGCGCCGTTGGTTTGTTCGCCCATGGCAAGGTGGAGTCGGCTTCCATCGAGGTTCCGGTGGCAGCCGCCACGGTTCCCATCGCCACCACCTTGCTGGCTGTCGTTTCGTTTTCTGCTTCGACCATCGAAAACCTTCCCGCCGGCCGCGCCCCGCCGGTTCTTTCCGCAAGTTCCTAATTGTTGTTTTGGGCGGATTGCTCCGTCTGAAATTGCTTTCCCTTGAATAAAACCTGCCTTGCGCCGCGTGGCGTTGAGGCAGCCGCGAGCATTTGAGAATTCGCGGAACAGTTTTGCTTTTAACCAATCATGTTTATGAGAGTTTTGGAAGCGCAGAAAAATTTGAATTGCAGTGTTTGTTGGTCAGTCATTTCCCTGGTGGTCATGTCATGCGGTGGAACCGCGCTGGCGCAGACGAACAGCGTCGCGGTTGACAATACTTCGACAAATGTGACGGAGTTGGGCAACATCACCGTCATCGGCCAGTTGGACCAGGCCCGCAGCCGGATCGTGCCGAATTTGGGCGCGACGGCTTACACGCACACGCGGGCGCAAATCGCGTCGCAGTCGCAGGGCGACAACGCGCCGCTCAACCAGATCGTCCTCCGGTCACCGGGCGTGGCGCAGGATTCGGCGGTGAATGGCGACCTGCATGTGCGCGGCGAACACGCCAACCTGCAATACCGCATCAACGACGTGTTGCTGCCGGAAGGCATCAGCGGATTCGGGCTGGAACTGGATCCGCGCTTTGTGGACAGCCTGCAACTCATCACCGGTTCGCTCCCGGCGCAATACGGCTTTCGCACGGCGGGCGTGGTGGACATCCGCACGCAGAGCGGGGCGTTTTTGAACGGCGGCGACGCGGAAGTCTATGGCGGCAGCCACGACACGATTCGTCCGAGTTTTGAATACGGCGGTTCGTCAGGAAAACTGAATTACTTCGTGGACGGCAGCTATGAGCACAATTCGCTCGGCATTGAAAATCCGACCGCGAGCCACAGCGCCATTCACGATAAGACGGATCAGTTCAAGGCGTTCACCTATTTGTCCTATTTGCTGGATGACACCAGCCGCGTGAGCTTCATGGGCAGCGCGTCTTACAGCAATTTTCAAATACCCAACACGCCCGGGCTGGTCGCCGGCACCTCACCCAATGGTTCGCAGTGGGTGCCCGGCACGTTCAATTCCACCCAGCTCAATGAGCAGCAGCGCGAGCAGAATTATTACGGCGTGGTGACGTATCAAAAATCCGTTGGCGACTTCAACGGTCAGTTGTCCGTTTACGGTCGCGCCAGCGGTGTGCATTTCCGCCCGGATCAACTCGGCGACCTGTATTTTAACGGCGTGGCGAGCGACGTGGAACGCAAGCTGTATTCCGACGGCTTGCAGGCTGACGGCAGCTACGCGCTTGGCGACAAGCACACGCTGCGCAGCGGCGGAATGCTGCTGGACGAAGTGGTTTTTGCCCAGTCGGCCACCACGGTGTTTCCGGTGGATGGCAATGGCAATCCCAACGGACCGCAGCAGACCATCGCGGACAATCAGCGCCTGCGTGGCTTGTTCGGCGGCGTGTATTTGCAAGACGAGTGGAAAATGTTCCCCAAGTTCACCGTCAATTACGGCGCGCGGTTTGACGTTTTTAATTCGTCTTTCGACAACGAATGCCAGTTGAGTCCGCGCGTGAACGTGATTTATCAGCCAACGGAATCCACCATCCTGCACGCCGGCTACTCGCGTTACTTCACGCCGCCGCCGATGGAAAATATTTCCGGCAGCACGTTGAGCAAATTCGTTGGCACGTCGAACGACCAGGGAACGCAAAATGATCCCGTGAAAGCC
>JAJXXI010000332.1 GCA_021781185.1 bacterium | reverse complement strand
CCGCAAACTGGTTCACACCATCACCCAGAAGGAACTGGGCAAGGATCCGATCGCCCGGGCCGACAAGTTTTTCACCGAGCACATCGGCATCCACAAATTGCTGGTCGTGGATGACGAGGACAACATGCACGGCCTGATCACTCTGAGCGACGTTGAGCGCATCCAGCAGGAACGCAAGGCGCAGTTCAAGCCGGCGCGCGACGCGCAGTTCCGCCTTATTTGCGGAGCGGCGGTTTCCGCGACCCGGAACGCGTTTGGCGGACTGGACCGCGAGCGCATCCTCAACCACGTCGGTGCGCTCGTCGAACGCGGCGTGGATGTCGTGGCCGTTTCCACCGCGCACGGCCACAGCAAAGGCGTGGGCGACACCGTCAAGGTGCTGCGCGACGCGTTTCCGAAGCTGCCTCTCATCGCCGGCAACGTCACCAGTGCGGCGGGCGTGGAATATCTCGCCGACTGCGGTGCGAACGCCATCAAGGTCGGGCAAGGGCCCGGCTCAATTTGCACCACCCGCATGGTGGCCGGGGTGGGCATTCCGCAGATGACGGCGCTTTACGTCTGTTCCCGTGCGGCGGCCAAAAAGAAGGTGGCCGTGCTCGCGGACGGCGGCATTACCAAGTCCGGCGACATCGTGAAAGCCATGACGCTTTCGCAAGCGGTGATTTGCGGCGGCATTTTGGCCGGTTGCACCGAGGCTCCCGGCGAAGCCATTGAGATCAGCGGCAAAATGTATAAGCATTATCGCGGCATGGGCAGCCTGGCCGCCATGAAATCCGGCAGCGCGGCGCGTTACGGCCACGAAAACGCCGATGCCACCCGCAAGCTCGCCGCCGAAGGCATTGAGGCGCTCAAGGAAGTCTGCGGCTCGGTGGACCGCGTGCTCGCCACGCTCATCGGCGGCATTCAGAGCGGCATGGGCTATCTCGGTGCGGGCAATCTCGAACAGCTCCGGCAAAAGGCGCGCTACATCCGCGTCAGCCCGGCCGGCCAGCGCGAAGCCGCTCCGCACGACGTCGTGGAATTGAAAACCGGCAATTAGAGCAGTTTGATTTTTCTTCCCGCCGGTTTTGACGGTTGGCAGCGGGCTGACAACGGTCTGAACATCGCTGCGCCTTGCTTCGCATCTCGGTCATTCAATTTGCGAAGGTCGGCCGAAGATGGGCATGCCTTGATTGTCCCACTTCAAGGGCTTGACGTAGGTGTGCCGGTTGGGATCCCACAACGGATCGCCTTCAATTTTGTTATAAGTGCGGGCGTGGTAAACCAGCAGGTCGGTCTTCCCATCCTCCGAAACCGTAAAACTGTTGTGGCCCGGTCCATAAACGCCATGCTCGTAGCAGGTCTTGAACACTGGCTGGGGTGCTTTGCTCCAACTGCGCGGGTTAAGCAGGTCGGCATCCGCCGGGGCGTGCAACAGGCCGACGCAGTAGTTCTCGTCCGTGGCGCTGGCCGAATAGCTGAGAAACACCCGGCCGTTGCGGATCAGCACCGCCGGACCCTCGTTGACGGAAAACCCACGGGTTTCCCAGTCCAGTTCCGGAATGGAGAGCCGCACGGCCTTTGCGGCCAGCCGCGTGGGTGTGGCCATGGGCGCGATGTAGAGGTTTGAATTGCCGGCAATGCCGCTTTCCTTCTGCGCCCAGACATAATAGAGCACGCCTTTGTGAGTAAAGGTGGTGGCATCGAGACAGAACGTATCCATCCCGGTCTCGATGCGGACCGGCTCGGTCCACTGGCCTTCCAGCGGATTGGCGGCAACGGCGGTAATGGCGTAAACGCGGTGCTGGAATAGATCGTCTTTGATGGCGCGCGTCGGGGCGGCGGCGAAATAGATCTGCCATGCGCCTTGGTTAAAATGAATTTCGGGGGCCCAGATCAGCTCGCTCAGCGGGCCGGTATCGGGTTTGCGCCAAACATCCACCGGCGTGGCCGTGGCGAGTCCCGCAATGGTCCGGGCGCGGCGCACTTCGAGGCGGTCATACGTTGGAACCGACGCGGTGAAATAATACCAGCCATCAGTGTGTTTGCCGATGAAAGGGTCGGCGCGTTGTTGAATCAGGGGCGATAATATGTTCATGGTGGATTCCAGCCTGGGTTTGATAAGGGGTGAAATTCAGGCGGCGGACGTCGGCTTGGCGTCCTCCAAGACCTCGTGGGTGACCTGTTCCCGGATTTTTTCGTTATAATACTTGTCGGTGATGAAGTATTTGCACATCAGCAGCCCCATCACGAGGTGGAAGCAGCCGGGAATGACCGTGAGCATCAACGCAATGCCGTTGAGCGTGAACGCGCTCTGCACCTTGTCCGCTTGGTAATTATAATAAGTCAGCAGCCAGCCCACCATGCCGGCGGCGAGGCTCATGCCCATCTTCTGCGCGAAGGAAATGCCGCCAAACGCCATGCCCGCCACGCGCTTGCCGCTCTTGACTTCGCCAAAGTCCACTGCTTCCGAAATGATGGACCAGAACACCGGCCCCTGCATGTCCACGATGAAGTTGATGAGGAAATACAGCAGCACGGCCATGGCACGGTCGCCGGGCTTCACTGCAAAATACATGCCCACGCTCAGGGCGAACGTGATGAACTGTGACCAGCGAAAGAGCTGGATTTTGCAAAACTTCTTCGTGATCCACGTGGAGGCGACCATGGCGAGAATGTTGCCAATCACGCCGGTGGTGATGAAAATAGACACCAGTTTGGCATCGCCACCGAGAAAGTATTTCGCGTAATAGATCGCCACGGACCCGCGAATCACGTAGCCGATCGTGCCGATCACACAGACACCGGCCAGCACCATCCATTGATCATTGTGGAACAGCAGGCTGAGCTGCTGCTTCAGCGGCTTGCGGTCGCTTTTGTGAGTGACGCGTTCGGTGGTGGTGAAGAAACAGAAAATGAACAGCAGTGAGGCCGCCACGGCCAATATCGCCATTGAAACCTGATAGCCCCGGGCGATGTGTTCCTGTCCCCAATGAGCTGCAAACAGCGGGACAAACGTGGTGACCATCAGCGCGGCCCCCTTGGCAAAAAACAGGCGATATCCGTTGGCGGAGAGACGTTCCTGCGGATCCGCCGTCAACACCCCGGGCAGCGAGATGTAGGGAATCGTCACCGCCGTGAACACCAGCATCATCAAAATATACGTCGCGTAGGCCCAGATCAGTTTGCCGCTGTAGGACAAATCCGGAGTGGTGAACACCAGCATGACCGAAATGCCGAAGGGGACGGCGAAGATGAGAAAATAGGGCCGGTAACGTCCCCAGCGCGTGGTGTGGCTGTCAGTAAACATGCCCATTCCCACATCCGCAAACGCATCAATCAGGCGCGGGAGCAGGCCCAGCATCGCGAGGTTGGCCGGGTTCAGCCGGAACACGTCCGTGTAGAAATAGGTGATGATGAGGGCCAGCGACGACCACACCACATTCACAGCCGCGTCACCCCCGCCGAAGCCGATTTTTTCGAGGACAGTCAGTCTGGTGGTTTTCATTTGTGTTTAATCAACGGAGCGCCGGGTGCAATTGTTTGATGGCGGCATTATGAATCATGCAAGCGCAATGGATCAAAGTGGTCGGGTGCGGCCGCGTTCGTCACTTGACCAGCACGCTGTGATAATTGTCCACGGTTTTTTCGTCAACGACCGGCCAGCCGTTTTCATCCCAATTAATCGGGGCGATCTTTAATTTTTGCAGACCATTGTCGGCAGCCTCATAGGCATGAAAAACCAGAAAATCCTTGCCGTCGCAACTGCAGACACTCGCGCCGCCACGCCCCGGCCAGTCCTTGTTTCCGGCGAGCACCAAAGTGCCGCCGCCCTCGGGCAGGCTGTTGCCCATCTTGTCGAAATACGGCCCCATCACGTCCTTGGCGCGTCCCACCATGATTTTGTAAGTGCTGTTTTTGCCCCGGCAGCACAAGCCCCAGGAATCAAATAAGTAATAGTAGCCGCCATGTCTGAAAATAAAGGGGGCCTCGATCTCCGCGTCGCCCGGATTCCGGTCGTCCGTAAAAAACGAGCGCTGCCGTTTCGCGAGTGAATACCATTCCTGCGGTTCCGCCAGCGAGGTCCAGTCCGCATTTAATTTAACCAGCTTGATGCCGGTCCAAAATGAACCGAAGTCCAGCCAGGGCGTGCCCTTGGCATCCACGATCACGTTCGGATCAATGGCATTCCACAGGTCGCGACCGGGAATGGATTCCAGCACAATGCCGTGGTCTTCCCATTTGTAATCGGGCGAATCGGGGTCGAGCGTTTTGTTGATCGTCAGGCCAATCGCCGACGCGTTTTTTCCCGGAGCGGACACGGCGTAATACAAAAGATATTTCCCGTCGTGAAATTCGATGTCCGGCGCCCAGATATGGCCATCGAAATTGGTCGTCACGCTTTTCGCCCACGAGGGTTCCCCCGGGAACACGCGCGCCCGATATTTCCAGTGGATCATGTCCTGGGAGGTATAGAATTTGATTCCCGGATCGGTGCTGAAAAGATAGTAGGTGTCGCCCTCCTTCGCCATGGCCGGATCGTGAATGCTCACCTGCCGGGCTTGCGCCGGCAGCAGGCTGCCGGCGAGCAGCAAACCGAGAGCCCAGCCGGCATTAAATGTGGACCCGGGGCGGGCGGGGGAATTTTGGTTGTTTTCTAAACGTATCATAACAAGGTTTCAGCAGGATGATGAGAGGTGGCACAGGCCAAACCCTGCCGGTTGCGAGAACCGTTGCCCGCGCCGCAGGGAGAAGCGATGATTTGATTTGATGGTTTGTTCAATTGGATCTTTCGAGCCGGTAAAATTGTTCGGCGTTGGTGGCCGGCAGATTTAGCGACCATTGATTGTTGTTCAGAGCCGGAGTCTGGGGGATGGCCGTCCAACTGCCGCTCGTCAGGTCAGTAGCCGATTGAGGCGTGAAGCCGACCGCCCAGGAAGGCCAGGACAACGTGAGTCCGGCATCCGAATTGGACGCGGTCATCGCCACCGGCAGCGCCAGTGCGTCGGGGCCAAATTGGTCGTCCACGGCGATTTCCTGCGGGGTGAGCCGCCCATCATAAATGCGCAGTTCATCAATGCTGGCATCAAGCCAGGCATTTGTGCTGAAAAGGGAGCGTCCGATGAATGACCAGGCCGTGCTCACTGTGGAGAGCGCCGGCAAGGTTGTGGCAAGGGTGCTTTGCAGCACGCCGTTCGTATAAATTCCACAGTAATTATTGGGGGGATCCACAATGCAGGCGACATGAACCGTGTGGTTGTCCAACGTGCCGGGCGTGTCGAAATTCACCGTTGAAGTGGTGGCAAAGCCCAGCGTTTGGCCGTTGGCGGCGGTGTGCGGACTGTAAAAAAGAAAATTCTGCCCGGAACTGCCGGTGAGGTTTCCAAAATCAAAAACGCTCGCCAAATTTCCCTCCGTTCCAAACGTGGCCCAGAATTCAATCGTCACCGCTGTTGAGCTTGAGATGAGGCCGCCGGGCAGATTCACGAAGCTGCCGGATGTGCCGGGGAGGTGCAACGCATTGTTTGTGATGCTGGCGTCACCACAGAGCGTGCCATGCGACATGCCGATGCCATCCCGGACGTCACCGGAGAAACTGTAGCGGTGGGCCAGGGCTGGAGGCGCATACGCCAGATTTTGAATTTCCTGGCGGCTTAAAGCCCGGCCGAATATGCGGAACGAACTGATTTCGCCGCTAAAATAGGGATCGCCCGGCCACTGGCTTCGGCCGACATAATTGTTACGGGCGAGCGTCTGCCAGGGCCGGGTGGTCAGGTCGGCATTGGTGGCCACAGGATTTCCATCCAGATACAGCACCCCCACCGCGCCATCCAAGGTGACTGCGACATGACACCAGG
>JAJXXI010000303.1 GCA_021781185.1 bacterium | reverse complement strand
GTGGAGGACAAGCCGGAGGATCTCAAGGCGCGCGCGCCGGTCGTGACCATCATGGGCCACGTGGACCATGGCAAAACCTCATTGCTGGACGTCATCCGCAAGGCGAATGTCGCGGCGGGCGAAGCCGGCGGCATCACGCAGCACATTGGCGCCTACACGATTTCCGTGCCGCATCCCGAGCGCAAAACGGAACTGGCGCAAATCACCTTCCTCGACACGCCCGGCCACGCGGCGTTCAGCTCCATGCGCGCCCGCGGCGCCAACGTCACGGACATCGTCGTGCTCGTCGTCGCGGCGAACGACGGCGTCATGCCGCAAACGCTCGAAGCGCTCGCGCACGCCAAGGCGGCGAAAGTGCCGATCCTGGTCGCCGTCAACAAATGCGATCACCCGAACGCGAATCCGCTGAAAGTCCGCCAGCAGTTGCAGGAAAAAGGGCTGGTTCCCGACGACTGGGGCGGCGACACGATTTACGTCGAATGTTCCGCGCTCACGAAGCAGGGCATTGACAAGCTGCTCGAAATGATTTTGCTCCAGGCCGATTTGCTGGAGCTGAAGGCGAATCCGGACCGCAACGCCAAGGGCAACGTCATCGAATCCGGCGTTTCGCCCGGCGGCCCCACCGCGACGGTGCTGGTGCGCAAAGGCACGCTGCACCTCGGCGACGTGGTGATTTGCGGCGAGTTTTACGGCAAGGTCCGCGCGCTCATCAACGAGGAAGGCCAGCGCCTGAAGGAGGCCGGCCCGTCCGTCGCCGTCAGCGTGCTCGGTTTGAACGGCGTGCCGGAAGCGGGCTGGGAATTCAGCTCGGTGGACGACGAAAAGGCGGCCCGCGCCCTCGCCGGGGAACGCGCCATGGAGGCCAAAAGCCAGGATCTGGAAAACCGCTCCAAGGTGACGCTGGAAAATCTTTTTGCCTCGCTGGAGGCGGCTGCGAGCAAAGTCTTGCGGATTGTCGTCAAGGCAGACACGCAGGGATCCGTCGAGGCCATCGTCGAAGCCCTCAAGAAAATCGAGTCAGACAAAGTCTCGCTGGAAGTTCTGCACAGCGACGTCGGCACGATTACGGAAAACGACGTGGCGCTCGCCTCCGCATCCAAGGCGGTCATTCTTGGGTTCCACACGCGACTGGACAGCACCGCCTCCGAAAAGGCGAAACACGCCGGCGTGCAAATCAAGCTTTACGCGATCATTTACGAATTGATTGACCAGGTGAAGGATGCGATGGCCGGCCTGCTTGATCCCGACCTCAAGGAAACCGTGGTGGGCTCGGCGGAGGTGCGCCAGATTTTCGAATTGTCCAAAGGCATTCCCGTGGCCGGCTGCATGGTCAGCAGTGGTCGCATCGTGCGGGGCAAAGTCCGTGTCCGCCGTGGCAAGTCGGTCATTTACGAAGGTGTCACGCAGTCGCTGCGCCGCTTTCAGGATGAAGCCAGCGAGGTTCGTGCCGGCATGGAATGCGGCATCCGCATCGAAGGCTTCGGTGAATTTCAGGTGGGCGACGCCATCGAATGTTACGCGGTTGAAAAGATCGCGGCGAAGCTATGAACTAGGGGATTGGGCCTGGGGCTTGGTTGCGGAACATTGCCAGGAAAATCCGACAACGCCCCAGACGCCAGTCGCCGGAACCCAGACGCCAAAACACATGTCTAATCTCCGCCATGAACGAGTTCGCGAGTTGTTGAAGCGCGCCATCGGCGAGGCCATCCGCCGCGAATTCCACGTCAGCGATGCGGGACTCATCACCGTAAACGACGTGGAAGTCGGCGGCGATCTCCGGACCGCCGTGGTCTTCGTCACCATTCTGGGCAGCCCGGAGCAGCAGAAGCGCGGGCTGCACCTGTTGGAGCAAAACCGCATCCGCCTCCAAAGCCTCGTGGCCAAGGCCGTCATCTTGAAATACACCCCGACGCTGCGGTTTGTGGCGGACGACTCCATCGAGCGCGGCAACCGCGTGCTGCAAATTCTGGACGAACTGGAAAAGAATCCCCCCGTTAAAGCCGGCCCCACCGAAGAACCGTGAAACGCTATCCCAAAATCATTGACCGCATCATCAAGGCCATTCGCGAGCACCAGACTTTCTGCATCGTCGGCCACATGCGGCCGGACGGCGACTGCATCGGCTCGCAACTGGCGCTGGCGCTGGCGCTGCGGGAAACCGGCAAAACGGTGACGGTTTGGAACGAAGACGCCATCCCGCAGAAATACAAATTTCTCAATCCCGAGGGGCTGTATCAGAAACCGAAGCCGGGGCAGACCTTCGACTGCGTGATTGCCACCGACTGCGCGAGCTTTGAGCGGCTCGGCCGGGCCGGCAACTGCGTTGGCGGGCGCAAGCTGCTCATCAACATTGATCATCACGTCACCAACACGCGCTATGGCGACATCAACTGGGTTTCGCCGCGCGATCCCTCAACGGGCGAATTGATCTTCCGCCTGCTCAAGGTGGCGCGCTGGCCCATCACCCAGCCCATCGCCGACCTGCTGTTCACCGCCGTCTCCACGGACACCGGTTCGTTTCAGTATCCCACCACGCGGCCCGGCACGTTTCACACCGGGGCGGAACTCGTCACCCGCGGCGCGAACCTCGCGAAGATTTGCAACGAGGTTTACCAGTCGTATCCGCTCTCGCGGGCCAAGCTGCTCCAGCATGTTTACAGCAAATTTCGCCTGACCGACCAGGACCGCATCGCGTGGTTCTGGCTGAAGCAAAAAGATTTCGACCGCACCGGCGCGGTGAGCGACGACACCGAGGGTTTGATTGACCATATCCGCGACATCGAGCCGGTGGTGGTGGCCTGCGTGTTCGAGGAGGTGAAACCGGGCCTCACACGCATCAGCCTGCGCTCCAAACACGCCCTGGTGAATGTCAGCGAAATCTGCGCCCAGTTTGGCGGCGGCGGTCATCCGGCGGCGGCCGGCGCACGGATTTCCGGCACCCCGTTGTCCGTGCAACGCAGGGTTATCGCCGCGATCAAAAAGGCGTTGCAGGCCGTGAAGTGATTTCTCATGCAAGAATTTTCCGCCCTCGACGGGGCCATTCTCGTTGACAAGCCGGCCGGACCGACATCACACGACGTAGTGGACGCCATCCGCCGCCGGTTTGGCATCAAGAAAGTCGGCCACTGCGGCACGCTCGACCCAAACGCCACCGGCCTGCTCATCATCGTGCTCGGCCGGGGCACAAAATTGTCCGAGCGGCTCATGGGCGACGACAAGGTTTACGAGGGCACCATCAAATTCGGCGAGTCCACCGACAGCTATGATTCAGACGGCGAACTGACCGGCTCGCTGCCGGTGATGCCGATGACGCTTGACGAGTTGAATGAGGAAGCCGCCACGTTCATCGGCGACCTGATGCAGGTGCCGCCGATGGTTTCCGCCATCAAAAAAGGAGGCGTGCCGCTTTACAAACTGGCGCGCAAAGGCATCGAGGTGGAACGCGAGCCGCGCCTGATTCACGTCTATAATTTCCGCTTCACCGAATACACCGAGCCGCTGGGGCAATTCCGCGTCGCCTGCACCAAAGGAACGTATGTCCGCAGCCTGGCGCATGACCTGGGCCAGAAGCTCGGCTGTGGCGCGCACCTGACCACGTTGCGGCGCAGCGCCTCGGGAAAATTCGACGTGGCCGGGGCGCTGCCCCTGGATGCCATTTTGAGACTGACGACGGCCGAACTGGAGAAACGGGTGATGCCGTTCCTCAAACTGGCCGCCAATGCGTGACCCATGAAAGTCATCCACGACGCGAACGATCTGGGCAATGGCAGCCGGAAGGTCTGCCTCGCCATCGGCGTGTTTGACGGCGTGCATCTGGGGCACCAGCAAATCATCCGCCAGACGGTCGCCGATGCGCGGCAGCACGATGCGGTGGCATTGGTGGTGACATTCGACCGGCACCCCAGCGTGATTGTCGCGCCGGACCGCGTGCCGCCGCAGATTTTTTCGCGTTCACAGAAATTGCGCACGATCCAGGCCCTCGGAGCAGACGCGCTGTTGGAAATCCCCTTCGACCAGGATTTCAGCCGGAAAAGCGGCGAGGAATTCATCCGGCAACTGGCCCACGACCTGGGAACCATCCACAGCCTCTGCGTCGGCGCGAATTTTGTCTTCGGCCGCCAGCGCAGCGGGGATGTGACCTTGCTGAAAACGCTGGGATCTGAACTGCACTTCCACGTTCACGGTCACGCGGCGGTGTCGCTGGATGGCGAACTGGTGAGCAGCACGCGGATTCGCGAGGCCATCCGCACCGGCAACCTTGACGCCGCCAGCCAGATGCTGGGCCGGCCTTACGCGATTTGCGGCCGGGTGCTGACCGGGGATAAAATCGGCGCGCAACTCGGCTTTCCGACGGCGAATTTGGACGCGGCAGGTCTGGCGCTGCCGCCCAACGGCGTTTATGCGGCCCGCACGCGCTGGCACAGCCAGCCTTACCGAGTGGCTTTGAACATCGGCGTGCGGCCGACCGTGGCCGCCAGCCAGCCACAGTTGCGCGTGGAGGCGCACCTATTGGATTACAGCGGAGATCTTTATGGCAAGGAGCTGGAGGTTCAATTGGGGGTTAAATTGCGGGAGGAACAACGTTTTAATTCCCCGGAGGAATTGCGGCGGCAAATCGGGCGCGACGTGGCGGCGGTGCGTCTGGCGGGCTGATTCCCGCACGCGACAATCATCTCTCATTCAATTGCTTGGACTCAAGCTTCTTCCGGGGCAATCACGCTTGTAAAGCCTAGATTATCCTTGAAATTCGCTGCATTATAGGTAGTATTGACGTGCGTCAGTCTTCTGGTGTTCGCAGTTCCCAGCTTCACAGCCAAGAACTCGGGTGTTTCGTCAGAAGCCGCCATTTCGGGCGGACAGGGATTTAATTCTGAACCGGCGCAGTATTTTTCAGTCTGATATTTTATGTTGAAACGCAAAGCTACGGCGCCCAAGTCTGCGCCGCGCGCCAGTCGCGGCAGCTCACCCAAAGCGCCAAAGGTTAAAACTCCGCCCATCCGGCGGAGATTTGTTATTTCCAGCAAGGCCGTCAAACCAGAAACTACCAAGCCGGCCCCGGTCACCCCGCCTGCTTCCTCCAAAAGTGCGTCCGCCAAAACGCCGGCGGCCAGCCCGGCCGCCGCCCCGGCACCCACCTCGGTCATGACTTCGGTGGATTTGACCGAAACCATCAAGACCCTGTTGCACCTTTCGCAGGAACACGGGTATATCACTTATGACGACATCAACGACATTTTGCCGGACAACCTGAGTCCGGAAGACCTCGACGCCGTGCTTTCCAAGTTGCGCGGGCTGGACGTGGAAATCGTCATGGATCAGGCCGAAGCGGAACGCGCCGAACGCTCCAAGCAGCCCGAACAGGCTCAACAGGAGGAAGCCGACGAGGATGCGCGCCTGGAAATTTTGGACGATCCGGTCCGGATGTATATGAACCAGATGGGCAAGGTTCCCCTGCTCACCCGCGAACAGGAGGTGGAGATCTGCAAGAAAATCGAGGATGCGGAAGTGGAGATGAAGCGCATCGTCTATAATCTCGGCTTCACGGCGAAGGAACACATCGCGATTGCGGAGAAGATCCTGTCGGATCCGCCGAAGGAGCGTTTCGACCGCGTTATTGTTGATAAAAAAATCGCCAACCGCGAAGGTCACCTGAAAGATTTGCGCAAGCTCATCAAGAAGGTCCACACCATGGACCAGCATGTGGATGAAAAGTATTTCGCGTGGCAAAAGGCGCAGCAGAAGGGCCGCAAGGAAACGGTGGAGCGCGAACTCAAGAAATTGAGCGCGAAACTTCAGGAAACCTTTGCCAAATTTTACTACAAGCAGAAAGTCGTCGAGGAAATGATCGTCGTGGCCGGCAA
>JAJXXI010000689.1 GCA_021781185.1 bacterium | reverse complement strand
GCCCAGACGGCGCGGGCGGAATGGATCAAGCCCCTGGGTTTTCTGCCGGCCATCGCCATCAACGGTCTGCTCGTTTACGGGCTCTGGCAGATGAGCGATTTTCAGAAGCAGGAGCGTCCCTGGCGCGCGGCGCTGGACCGGGCGCTTTTGCTGGCGCTGGTGCTCCTCGGCCTGTGTCCGTTTATTTACTGGCACAACAAGATGCCGGACCAGACGTTTTTTTCCGCCGCCGTCGGCCTGCTGGAACTGGCCGCCGTGCTGTTCCTGTTCAACCTGAATCACGTTCTCAAGCGCCTCGGCGCGATGCTGCCGGACGAAACGCTCCGGAGCGAAACCCGCCAGTTCACCGCGTTCAACCGCTGGGTGCTGGTCGGGCTGCTGTTCTTCGCCATCGGGTTTGCCTGCCTGGTTCAGTATCCCAATCCGACGCCCGATGTCGGGCGCGTGCTGGTCTGGCTGAACCGGTTCAGCAGCCTGCTGCTCATTTTTTTCATCCTGCTGCCGCTGGCCATGACCATGGCGTTGATTTGGAAGACCAAGGAAGTCATTCTCGATGCCGTCTTTGGCTCAAGATATTAAAATGGCGCAATGGCTTGAAAGCGGGGGGGGCAAAAGTTTTCGCCCCCCATCAAGCCAGCCCGCGCGTCTTTAATTGTCCCAGCGTCCATTCATATTCCTGCGCAAGCTGGTCCGCGACATCGTGTGATTTCAATTCCGGCGGCAGCACTTCCCAGGTGTAGGTTTCCATTTCCAGATGCGAGCACAGTTGCGGCTCGATTTGCAGCAAGTCCAGCACGCCCAGCAGATGGTCGTTGGTGTTTTCAAACGGCGGCGCGGCGGGCGCGTGCAGGGGAACGTGGAAATGTATCCGCCATTCCGGCAATGGCCATTCGTCCGTTGCCAATCGCCGGGCGGCGATGGCCAGGGCGTCCGGCAGATCGCGGTAAATTTTACGATTTCCCAATTCATCCCGTTCCACAACCTGGTGCAGGTAAACGTCGTCGGAAAAATCCTTCAATGCCTCGCAGGCTTCCAGCGTGGGCCGGACTTGCAGTGCGGAACTCAGATGGATTTTGCTGATCTTGATGCCCTGGTTGACGAGGCAGGGCAGGGCATTCTGCGGTTCCTCAAATCCCACGGCGAAGTGGCAGGTGTCGTAGTTCACGCCCAGATGCGCGGCGAGGCGTTCATCGCGCGGATGCTCGGCCCGAAAATGCTCAAACAGGTGAATCGTTTCAGCACTGCTTTCGAGCAGGCAGAGCGGCTCCGGTTCCAGCCCGAGATGGAGCTGGCGCCCGGTTTTTTCGCCGACGCGGGCGATGTGCTCGACGGTAAGCCAGAGGTTTTGGCGGATGGTTTTCAGGGCTTCGGGCGAGGGATAAAATTCCTTGAACGATCCGGGCAGGGTGCTGACGCTACCGGCGATGCCCGGCGGCACCATTTCGGCAAGCAGGTTGAACAGCAGGTTGGTGTAGGCCACGCGTTCCGGCGAGGTCCAGTCCGGCCGGTAAACCTGCTCCTTGACCCGCGTGCCGTGAAACTGGCCGTAAGGAAATCCGTTGATGGTGAAGACGTAGCAGGAATTTTTCTCGAGCCAGCGTTGAAAGTGCAAGCGTTCCGCGCGCTCGTTCAACTCAATGGCGGCACGTTCGCTCAAGCGCAGACCAATGCCGAAAGGTTTGCCCAGGCAGACCTTATCCCGGACGGCCAGCGTGTGGCGTTCCAGCGCGGCTAAGGTTTCCGGCCAGCTTTCGCCGCGATGAACATTCGTGCAGTAAGTGAGATGGAGGCCTTGATTTAATTTCATGGCCGGGGTTGGGTTATTTTTTCAGGAAGTCCACCCGCGCTCAATTCGGGCGTCAGGTAGCGATCCGGGTTTTCAATCTGAACTTTGATCTGCAGCGTGCCCTTGGAACGGTCGGCCTCGGGCGCAATTTCGGCCACGCGACCGGAATAATGCTTGTCCGGATACGCCTCGGGACTCACGCGACAAGCCTGGTTCATGAAAATCTTGGACAGGTCGGCTTCATTCACATCAATTTCCACCTGCAAATCCTTCGGGTCGGCAAGCGCCACCAACGCGGTGCTCGGCCCGCGCGTTCCACCAAAACTTTGCGGCATGACCAGCTCGTTGGGTTGGGCGAGCTTTTCCAAGATGACACCGTCCAGCGGCGACCGGATGGTGCACCAGTCCAAATAAGTGCGGGCCAGTTCGCGTTCGCCTTCCGCCTGGACAACGGCGGCGCGGGTGGAGTCAACTTGGAGTCGGGCGTCATCCACGGTTTGTTTGGATTCAACGGACGTTTCCGAAAGCTTCTGGATGCGCTCATAATACAGCTTTGCCTTGGCAACTGCAACCTTTGCCGCTTCCAACGCGCCTTCGGCCTGATGCAGGCGGGCGCGGTATTCCGCGTCATCCAGTTGCACAATCACCTGGCCATTGGTCACCAGGTCGCCCTTTTTGACGCCAATCCACTTTACCACGCCGAGAAAGCGCGGGCTGATTTCGATGCGCTCGCGGTTGATGATATAGCCGCTGACGGTCAGGACGGTGTCATCGGCCGCGAGGTTGCCGGTTGGAGGATTGGTTTGCGGCCACGCGGCGGCTGGGCCTGATCCGGCGGGAGATTGGGCCCCGCTCTCGGCGGCGGGGGTGGTGACGGCGGCGAGCTTGCGGATACGGTCGCTGTTGCGCGGCCAAGCCAGAAAAATGGTTGCCAGAGTGATCAGGGCGATGAAGGCGAAAATTACCGTGAGCATTCGTTGAGGGCGGCGTTTGGCGGCAGGATCAATATGCAGTTGCGCAAGCCGTTGGGTATCCATGGGGTGAAGATGCGGAGAAAACTGGGGATTTGCAACCGTTGGTTTTGGACGCTCGAAATGGCAGAATCGGCTTGCCAAATCCGTCCAAATGGCTACGATAACCCCGTCTGTAAGATAAATTGACCTTTCGACCATGGTAAATCTTCAAGTGAACTTCGTTCAGTGATGATTTGAAACCCGGTAGTCGGGAACAGACGAAAACGGTTAGTATTGAACAGCCAATCATCAAATGAGCACGAAATTGTTTGTGGGAAATCTTTCCTTCAACACCACGGAAAATGACCTCCAGGAGGCGTTTGCCGCCCACGGTTCGGTCGTCGAAGCCAACCTCATGATGGACCGGATGACCGGCCGCTCCCGCGGCTTTGCGTTTGTCACCTACTCCACTCCCGAAGAAGCCCAGAAGGCAATTGCCGCCATGAACGGCGCGCAGATTGACGGACGAGCTTTGACCGTCAACATTGCCCGCCCGAAGGAAGAACGTCCCCCCGGCGGTGGTGGTCGTGACCGCGGTCCCCGCCGTGATTTTGGCGGTGGCGGCAGTGGTGGTGGTTATGGCGGCGGCAGCCGTGGCGGCGGTGGTGGTGGCCGTGACCGTTATTAATTTTTAGATACAAAGCCCGTGGCGGCGTCCATCCGGACGCCGCCACGCGCTGTTTCCGCAAGGTAAATTCAATGGAAGAGCACATTGAAATTGAAGGCCGGATTCTGACCGTCCTCGCCGGAACCATGTTCCGCGTGGAGCTGGACAACAAGCATCAGGTGTTGGCGACCATCTCCGGCAAGATGCGCAAGCGGTTTGTTCGCCTCACTTCGGGCGACCGCGTCAAGATGGAGATGTCTCCCTACGATCTGAACAAGGCGCGTATTGTCTGGCGCATTGGCTGATTTTCCCAGGGCAAACTTGTTTCCTGTTTCGCCAGCGGCAATCCTTCCCCCATGACCGCTGCCATCATTGTCGCCGCCGGCAAAGGCACCCGCATGGGTGCCAATGTGGACAAGTTGTGGTTTGAAGTCGCCGGCCGGCCGGTCATCGCCCATGCTTGGAAGCAGTTCAATGACGCCCCCTCAATTGATGAAATCATCCTCGTCGTGCGCGATGGCATGCAGGAACACTTCTCGGAGCTGGCCAAAAAGTTTAATTTTCAAAAATCCTTTCGTCTCGTGGTGGGCGGGGCGGAACGCCAAGATTCGGTCTGGAACGGACTGGAAGCCATCTCGCCTCAGACTGAAATCGTCGCCGTTCAGGACGCCGCCCGTCCCTGCACCACCGCCAAATTGATAGCGGCCACGATTCAGGCCGCGCAGGAAACCGGCGCCGCCGTGGCCGCGCAGCCGGTCACCGACACGCTCAAGGAGACCGCCGACGGACTGGTGATTTCCCGAACGATGGACCGCTCAAAGTTGTGGGCCGTGCAGACGCCGCAGACTTTTCGCATCGAAATCATCCGTCGCGCCATTTCAACCGCGCGCGCCCGGAACCTGGTGCTCACCGACGACACGGCGGCCTGCGAACTCATCGGCCAGCCGGTGCGGCTGGTCAACAGCGCGTCGCCCAACCCCAAGGTCACGGTCCCGGCGGATTTGCCGTTCATTGAATCACTGTTGCGGACCACGGTGTGAATGCCGCAAACTGATCCCATGAAACGCCGTTTTGTTTTTGGTCTGGTGCTGGTCGCGCTGCTGCTGAACCTGGCGGTGGGCGCGAAGATTTATTTGAGCGCCCCCAAGCCGGCGACCGCGGCGGACAATGTCCAGGTGAACATGGATTTGATGCGCGACGCGCTTCAGAAAATCCATTCCGAATATGTGGATGGCAAGGGGCTCACCTATCAGCAGCTCGTTTACTCCGCGCTCCGGGGAGTGGTGGATCAACTAGATCCGCACAGCGAATTCCTGGATGCCGATTCATTCCAACAGATGCAGGACGACACGGAAGGGCAGTTTGGCGGGCTCGGCCTGGTGGTGTCCTTCAAGGGCGGCTACGTCACCGTGGTCTCGCCGATGGATGGCACGCCCGGGTTTCGGGCCGGGATTCTTGCCGGCGACCGCATTGTCAAAGTCGAGGGCCGGAGCGTGGAAAAGATGCCGCTGGACGACGTGGTGAAACAACTGCGCGGCGAGCCGGGGTCCACCGTGACCATCACCATCGAGCGTCCATCCTCCGGCGAAACCAAAAGTTTCATGCTTACCCGCGCCGTCATCCAAATGACGATGGTCAAGGATATCAACGGCAACAAGGCATTTCCCCTCGACGCCAGCAAAATCGGCTATATCCACATCACCCAGTTTGGTGACAACACCGGGGATGAATTGGAGGCCGCGCTGGGCCGGCTCAAGCAACAAGGCATGAAAGGCCTGATTCTTGACCTGCGCTGGAATCCCGGCGGCCTGCTGGAACAGGCCGTGGAAGTCTGCCAGAAATTCCTGCCGCGCGGCCAGTTGGTGGTTTCCACCGAGGGACGGCACACGGTGGACAAATATTTTGCGAAAGGCGATGGCGATGAACTCAAAGGCATTCCGATTGTCGTCCTCGTCAATCTCGGCAGCGCCAGCGCGGCGGAGATTGTCACCGGCTGCCTGCAGGATTTGCATCGCGCCGTGGTGCTGGGCGAGAAGACCTTCGGCAAAGGTTCGGTTCAAACCATTTTCCCGCTCGAAGACGGATCGGCCCTGAAGCTCACCATTGCCAAGTATTACACGCCCAGCCACAAGGTGATTCATGAGCATGGCATCACGCCGGACATTCTGGTGCCATTGACCGACACGGAGGAGGCCGCCCTGCTGATCAAGCGCGCTCCCGGCGGCCTGGACGCCATTCCCGGCAAGGATCGGGCGGTGATTGAAAGCCTGCATGACCGGCAACTCGAACGCGCCGAAGACCTGCTCAAAGGACTTCAGCTTTATGACCAGATGACCGGCCGCGCCGCGCCGGAAAAAATGGCCGCGAAATAACGCCGTGGGTTCACGGCATTACCCCGCCCGGTAGAGGCATTAACCAGCCCAGCCACCGCTCGAATTTCAAACCATGATCCTCCTTGCGCTCGAA
>JAJXXI010000446.1 GCA_021781185.1 bacterium | reverse complement strand
CAAGACGATGCGGGCACGCAAAACCATCTGCTGGGTGGAACGGCGATTCTGGACGCGTGCGTTCAGTTGTTGCGCTTCCGCATCGCTCAAGGTCAGGGGCTGAGCTTGACGTGGCATCGCCCAATTATGCCTCGCAATCTTATAATGTAAATAACTTGTTGGACACTAGACTAGTTTTATGGTTTTTTGGTGGAAGTTCTACGTGAGATTGCAGTTTTTTTTGGGGGTAAAAACCTGCCTTACGCAGCGGGGGAAACGAACGAAAAACCGGAGGGGAAAATGGCCGGTTCGGGAGAGAAAAATCAGACGGCAAAGAGCCGCGTCGTGTTGCAAAACTGTTGCAAAAACTTCAACCCTCGCGAAACCCTAATAAAAAAATGGAGCGAGCGAAGGGATTTGAAGCATAAAAAATAAATTTTTATTTTTCATAAAACTTTCAATTTCAAACATTTTCGAGACTGAAAAATTTTCGACTTTTCGCCTCTTTTTCTGTTCCGAACGGTTTTTACTGATGCAAAATGATACAAAAACCGGATAAATTTTTCATCAAAAAACCGTGAAGAAATGTTACCACATTTCGGCATGCCTGCGAGCAAATTTGATCCGAAAATTACGGCTTAAACCAGGCGACTTCAAAAACCGGCGAAAAATAATTTTTAGTCCATCAATTCCTCCGCCTCACTGGCAGCCTGACTCAACGCTTGAGCCAGATACTCCTGATTGATACCGGCGGCTTGGGCCACCCCGGCAGCTCGCTGAATTGCTCTTGGCCTACCACCATGATCCACGCGCAAGTCGGGTCTGCCGGACTGCTGTTATATCTGTTCAAACCCCAAAACTGGCGACTGAAGCGGAGCTAAAGGATATTGACCGGCGACTCTTAAGGGCGGCGGCCGACCTGCAAAAATTCCTCGGTGTGGCCAGCATGTTGGGTTGGGTGCATGGCAAGGGCTTGCTTGTCCATCAAGATTTGGGAGTCATCCAGTTCCGGTTTGTTAAACGAGGTATTCATGACTTTTGTTTGGTGCCGTTCAGATTGCAAACCATTCCTCGGCGGTGGCCTTGGATACGGTGAGGCAAAGTAGGCCGCAGAGGACAAGGTGAAGGAACTTCACAAGGGCCAGCAATCATCCGCCCTGACCGCAAAGCAGGCGCAAGACACCATGACCGTCCGCGAAATGCTCGCCGCGTATCGGCAGGAAACTGGCAAGGTGGTTTCCCTCGTTGAAATGGCCGCTGCTACCTTGCCGCCGTCAAGGAACTGCCGAAAAATTGCACTCTGCTTGAATCCGTCCGCGTGTATCGCCAGAGCATTGCCGCCGTCCAACGCAGGTCGCTGGCGGTTGTCGTCACAGAGTTTTGCGACGCTCGCCGGTCAAAGGGCGTTTCGCAGGATGGCAAGCGCTCTGTTGTCCCCGGTGCCTGGCCGAAGTGCCCGGCTTTCACTTGTTGCCCAAGAACGGCGTCGCTGGTGTCAGCGTGGCAGAGTTGATTTATACCCGGTGGCACGCATTTGATGGTGATGAAAAACCAACCACCTTCGGCTACCATTAAGGAATGGTGTGCGACAATTTTTTGCGGGCCGGCAAATCCATGCGGCGGGCATAGCGAAACATCACGACGAGATGAAGTGCAAGGTAGGGCGCTTCACTCCGTGCGCGCCGTCATCGTCAACCCCAATGCGTCTATTCCAACAGACGGCTCGCAGGGGACTGCCCGCCCTACCTTGGGGCAGTTGCGCTCCGGGTCCTGCGCGGTCATCCGCAATTCGCGGCGGCGAGGCCTTGGCCGGTTTCCAAAAAGGATTTCAGGCTGGAGAGCACGCGCGGCCAGCCGCCGTTCACGCGGCCGGGCATCGTCGAGCCGGCCTTGAACCGGTCGTGTGTCACCGTGAGGCAAACCGTGTCCTTGACGGTGGTAATTTCGTAGGTAACACGCGAGATGTCCTTGCGATTTTCCGGGTCAATCCACGACAGCACGAGGCGTTTGGGCGGTGTGGATTCCAGCACCTTGCCGGTGGTGTAGATTTCTGGGGTTTCGTCTGCCGTCGCCATGTCCCAGGTCGAACCCTTCTTCCAATCGGAGACGAGCGCGAGTCCGCCCCAATATTGGCGGGTGAATTTCGGTTGGGTGAGCGCGTCCCACACCTTCTTGGGCGTGGAGCGAATGTAGGTGGTGTAAACTAACGTTGGCTTGGTCATACCGGCGTCCTTTCTTTTTTGGTTGGTTGTTACTGGCAAATTGTTTCTCCCTTTTAGATGTTTACTGGCAGGTCGTAGGGATGGGGACGGCCTTTGCCGGTCTCTAAAAATTCCTTGAGACTTAAAAGGTAAATCGCCCAGTGCATTGAACATTCCGGGAACATTTCAGCATCCTCAGGCCATTTCGTATGGCGAAGATGAAGAATGGTTTGGCCGTCCCGGCGGAAAATATTAAACTCAATTTCGGTGTTGATCCAATCGGGAATGCTCCGCGTGGTGACGCGCCAACAGACGCGTTTGCTGGCTTCCAAGGCCGTGACCACCATCTCGGCGGATAGGTGTCCGTTAAACCAGAATTCCAATTTTTCCCCCGCGGCGGATCTTCCTCGCGTGTCTGTAGTCCACCAATGCGCCAATTGTTTCACGTCGGCCACGGCTTGGTAAACTTTATTTGGAGCAGCATTGATGTGTATTTCGTGCCAGATTTCGCGTTGTTGAATGGCTTCAGTTTTCATCGTTTGTTTTGTGTTGTTCGAGACCCTTTTTCAGATCGCCCAGCGCTTGGAGGTGCAGGCGTTCGTATTTGCCGATCCAGCGTTCGCTGATCTCATGGATAGGCACCGGATTGAGATAATGCAGCTTCTTGCGCCCGCGCCAGACGACGGCGACCAGATTCGCCGCTTCCAGCAACAGCAGATGCTTGGTGACCGCCTGCCGCGTCATGTCGAGATGCGCGCACAATTCTCCGAGCGTCTGTCCGTTGCTCCGGTGCAACTGGTCGAGCAACTTTCGCCGGCTTTCGTCCGCCAGGGCCTTGAACACTGCATCCATCGGGCGACATAATAGGCAACCTAAAGGTTGCATGTCAAGCGGCAAACCCGCCGAGTGCATCATTTTCCACCTCGCTGTCAGGAGCGACGCTCGTGTGGATCGCCAGCCTCCGGGCGGGGGTTTGGTTTATTTCGCGACCAGTTCTCCCCGGGATTTTTCCGCCCGCAGTTGGCCGCATCCCGCAGCCACGTCAATGCCCCGGTGCTGCCGGATCGTGCTGGGAATATCCCGCATTTGCAGCACCTTCTGAAACGCCTTCGCCGCCGCCGAATTCGTGGCGGACCCGGCAAAGCCGCCGGTGGGATTGAGCGGGATCAAATTCACATGGGCGTCGAGCCCGGCCAGCAGCGCCGCCAATCGTTCCGCCTGCGCGGCCGAGTCGTTGGTCCCGGCGATCAACGTCCACTCGAAGAAAATGCGGCGGTGGGTCCGGGCAAAGTAGGTGCGGCAGGAAGCCATCAGTTCGGGCAGCGGCCAGCGCTGGCTCACGGGAACCAGCGCCGCGCGCTCTTCTTCCGTCGCGCCGTGCAGACTGACGGCCAGATTATAGGGTCGCTTTTCGGCCGCCAGCCGCAGGATGCCCGGCACCACACCGACCGAGCTGATGGTGATCCGGGCCGGGGCAAGGTTCAGTCCACGGGGATCGGCGATGATGTCCAGGGCCGTCATCACGGCATCGTAATTGTGGAGCGGCTCGCCCATGCCCATGAGGACCAGATTGCGCAGGCCCGGGCCGCCGGCGGCATGCAACGCAAGTTGCGCATGACGGACCTGGGCGACGATTTCACCGGGCCGCAGATGCCGCACAAAACCCATCTGGCCGGTGGCGCAGAAGACGCAGCCCATGGCGCAACCGGCCTGGGTGCTCAGGCAGGCGGTATGCCGTCCATGGTAGCCCATCACCACCGTCTCGATCGTCTGACCATCATCGAGGCCGAGCAGGAATTTGCGCGTCAACCCGTCACGGCTGGCGATGTCAGCCATCTTGGTGGGGACGTCGAAATGGAAGCGCTTTCCGGCACCAAGATTCGCCGCGAGCCAGCGCCGCAACGGTGGAACGAAACCGGTCTCACCGGCCAGATCAGACTGTAACTTGCGGTGCAATGCGCGCCACAGTGACCGGACATGCACGGGCGAAATCCCGGACGCGACGAATTCCCGCTCCAGCTCCGCGAACGAGAGGTCGAGGAGCGAACGGGGCGCGGCGGAACTGGCGGCGAACGGCGTCATGTCATTGCGCAATGTGGCGTCTTCGGCTCTGGCGTGCGACGCTGAAATGCTCCACCGCGCCGCGTTTTGTCGAAAAATCCAGGAGCCGGGTTTGCCTTACCCGAACAAATCCAACTGCGGCGGCGGGGCGAGGGATTTCAATTTCTCACGGTCCTGCTGACGCCGTGCCTGGCGCACATTGCCCTCCGGCGTCAGTTCGGATTCTTCCAGATTGCCGAGAATCTGCTTGGCCCGTTGCAAAACGTCCTTCGGCACGCCGGCGAGCCGGGCGACCTGGATGCCGTAGCTTTTATCCGTGCCGCCCTCCACAATTTTGCGGAGAAACACGATCTGGTCATGCCACTCGCGCACGGCGACGTTGAAGTTTTTAATGCGCGGCAGCCGCGCCGCCAGCTCGGTCAATTCGTGATAATGCGTGGCAAACAGCGTCTTGGCCCCGACCTGATTGTGCAGATATTCAACGATGGACCACGCGAGCGAAAGGCCGTCGAACGTGCTGGTGCCGCGGCCGATTTCGTCCAGCACGATGAGGCTGCGCGGCGTGGCGTTGTTCAAAATGTTGGCCGTCTCGGTCATTTCCACCATGAAGGTGGATTGCCCGCGCGACAAATCATCGCTGGCACCGATGCGCGTGAAAATGCGGTCCACCAGGTCAATCCGCGCCCCGGCGGCGGGAACAAAACTGCCGGTGTGCGCCAGCAGCGTGAGCAGCGCCACCTGCCGGATGTAGGTGGATTTGCCCGCCATGTTGGGACCGGTGATGAGCGCGATTTGGGCAATCGCGGTGGGGCCGCGCGGCGCCACATCCTGGCTGACCGGCAGGTCAGCCCTGCCAAGTGAGGCCAGCCCCGTATCATTCGGCACGAAGCGTTCCTCGACCAACTGTTGTTCCAGCACCGGATGCCGGCCATCGCGGATTCGCAGCTCGCCTTCATTGGCCACCTGCGGACGGCAATAATTATGCAGCCGCGCCGTCTCGGCGAAACCCGCCAGCACATCGAGTTGTGCCAGCGCGGCGGCGGTCTGCTGAATGCGCGCCAACTGGCCGAGCACCGCTTCGCGCACGCGCTGGAAAATTTCATATTCCAGCTTCACGCTGCGCTCCTCCGCGCCGAGAATTTTGCCCTCCATCTCCTTCAGCTCCGGCGTGATGAACCGTTCCCCGTTGGCGACCGTCTGTTTGCGGTGATAATGCGGCGGCACCTTGTCGAGATTCGACTTGGTGACTTCGATGTAATAGCCGAAAACGGAATTGAACCGCACCTTCAGCGAGGAAATTCCCGTGCGCTCGATTTCGTCCGCCTGCAGTTTGGCGATCCAGTCCTTGCCACCGCGCTGGGCGTTGCGCAATTCGTCCAGCGCCTCGTCGAAACCGTCGCGGATCATGCCGCCTTCTTTGATCGGCAACGGCGGCTCGTCCACGATGGCGCGGGCAATTAATTCAACCAGATCAGGTGATTCGTAAATTTGGGTGGTGAGGACAGCGATCAGGCTGGTGGGGCGGGCGTCGTCGCGAGCCGCGGGAGCATCGTCAACCAAAGATTCGGCGCGCAGCGACACCCGCCCCAGCGTAGCCAGAATTTGCTTCAACGCCGGAATTTGCTCCAAGGCC
>JAJXXI010000578.1 GCA_021781185.1 bacterium | reverse complement strand
CAGCTTGCCACCGATGTGCTGGCGAAACTGGATGTTTCCGCCGTCTGCGAGAAGGTGGAAATCGCCGGAGCGGGCTTCCTGAATTTCCGGCTCAGAGCCGCCGTGCTCGCCGAAACACTCGCCGCCGCCGCGCGCGGGGAGCATCTGTTCTTCGAGCAGGCCGCGCCGCCGCGCACGGTGGTCATTGATTTCAGTTCGCCCAATGTCGCCAAGCCGATGCACGTGGGCCATATCCGTTCCACCGGCATCGGCGACGCGCTCCAGCGCACGCTGCGCCTGCTCGGCCACCGCGTCATCAGCGACAATCACATTGGCGACTGGGGCACGCAATTCGGCAAATTGCTGCTCGGCTGGAAACAGATTTTGGATCGGCCGGCGCTGGAACGCGATGCCATCGGCGAATTGGAGCGGCTTTATAAAGTCATCAACGCCGAGTGCGACGCCAACCCCGCGCAGCTCGAGGAAGCCAAGTCCGAACTCGTGAAGCTTCAGGCGGGCGACGCGGAAAACATCGCCATCTGGAAGGAAATGATCTGCCTCTCGCAAATCCAGTTCGACACGATTTATTCACGGCTCGGCGTGAAGTTTGACCAGGCGCTCGGCGAAAGCTTTTACAATCCGTGGCTGGGCGAGGTGGTGAACGATTTGTTGCAGCGCGGCATCGCCCGCGAAAGCGAAGGCGCCGTGGGCGTGTTCAGCGACGGCTCATTGCCGCCGAAAGAAGATCCGTTCCTCGTCAATCGCGACGGCGAATGGGTGGCCGATCCCGCGCTCGTGCGCAAGAGCGACGGCGGTTTCAATTACACGACCACCGATCTGGCGACGATTGATTACCGGCTCAAAACCTGGTCGCCGGACGAGATCGTTTATGTTGTGGACGACCGCCAGTCCGGGCATTTCAAAAAACTGTTTGCCACCTTTGCGCGCTGGAAGGCCGACGACGCGAAGAAGGTGAAACTGGTTCACGTTGGCTTCGGCAAAATCATGGGCGACGACGGCAAGCCGTTCAAGACGCGCTCCGGCGACACGGTAAAGCTGGGGGACTTGCTCGATGAAGCCGAGGAGCGCGCGTTCAAAATCGTTTCCGAAAAAAATGCCGAACTGCCCGAAGCGCAGCGCAGGGAAATCGCCCGGGTCATCGGCCTCGGTGCGGTGAAATATGCGGACATCCTGCCGAACCGGCAGAGCGATTACATTTTCAGTTGGGACAAAATGCTGGCGCTCCAAGGCAACACCGCGCCATATCTGCAATACGCCTACGCGCGGATCAAAAGTATTTTCCGCAAGGCTGAATTACCCGCCGGCCACCAGCCGCCGGCCGCCGTCAACTTGCAGGCGCCGGAAGAACTCGCGCTGGCCAGGCATTTGCTGAACTTCGGCCTCACGCTCGAAGCGGTGGCGGACGAGCTGCGTCCAAACTACCTGTGCAATTACCTGTTCGAGCTGGCCGGCAAATTCACTTCGTTCTACGAAAACTGCCCGGTGCTCAAGGCGGAAGACGCCGCCACCCGCCAGTCGCGGCTCGCCCTCTGCGATTTGACTGCGCGCGTGTTGTGTCAGGGGTTGAACACGCTCGGCATCCAGGTCGTCGAGCAGATGTGATCTTCATTCTTCCTTCACGGGAAAACAGCAGCGGTTTTATGGAAACGCTGCTGCGGCTCAAGCGGCGGATGTTGACCGTGCTAGCGGAGGTTTTTTTGCGTTTCCAACAAGGCGATGCGCATTTCTGCGGCGGTCTCGTAGCGGTCGGCTGGCAGCGGCTGGCAGGCTTTGAGGATGACGGTGTTTAAAGCGAGAAAGTCCGTCGGTTCCGCCGTGTCCACCAGCGTGGTCGCCACTTCGGGAAACAAGGCCGCACCGCGACCGGTGCAAACGACATAAAGCACCATGCCCAGGGCGTAAAGATCGGCCGCCACCGTGCCGGGACGTTCCGGCGCCGGCGGCATGAATCCCGGTGTGCCGACGATTGTTCCCTCGTGGCCGAGCGGGCGGATGCCGGTGATAAGCCCCAAATCGGCCAGCTTGGGCTGGTCGTTCACAAAAATGATGTTCTGCGGCTTGATGTCGCGATGCGTCATGCCCTGACGATGAAGAAATTCCAGCGCCTCGCACAAAAGGATTCCCAGGCGCACGCATTCTTTCACGGGGAGCCGTTTGCCGGGCAGCCGGGCCCGTTCACTTGCCAAGTCGCGTGGCTGATAAAAGGCGGGTGAGCGCTGCCAGTCGGGTTCCAGCGAATCCGCCAGTTCCATCACGTAAAAGAAATAGCCGGCCTTGTGCTTGGGGCTGACATATTCTACGCGCAGCAGGCCGGGGTGCTGGTCGGAAACGGGCTGGTATTGCTGAATGCCGGTAAATTCGCGCTCATACGGGTCGGGGTGGTTGTCCAGTTTGGCGAGGTAGATGACCTTGAGGGCGCGCCATTCGCCAGCGCGGGTGCGGGCCAGCCAGACCTTGCCATAGGAACCCTCGGCAAACGGCGGGTTAAACAACTCGTAGCCGGGAGTTTCTGGCAGGACGTCCAGCACCGTCGTTTGCCCCGGCACCGGTGCGCGGCGAAGTCCCGTTGCCAGCGCCCAGACCAAAGCGCACGGCACCTGACCGCCGGCGATGATCAGCCAGGGGAACCAGTAATCCGTGTAATAACTCAACAACACCACGGAAAGAGCCACGGCCAAAAAAACTCCCGCGCCAGCCAGCAGCGCCATCCCCAACCGCAGCCGGCACAGTCCGCCACCGAGAACGGCACCCGTTGCCACGAGCAGACAAAGGCTCACCCAACCGGCCGGCCGGAGCAGCCAGTCGTGGTTCAGCAGATTTAGAAACTCGGTCACCAGAATCTCCACCCCACCGGAAGTTTCTCCGGTCCACCGCAAGAAAGGCGTTTGAAACTCGTCGGGTTCGCCATCCATTAGCGTGTTTTGCGGCTGGGTGCCGATGAAAACGATTTGATTGCGGAAATATCCCGGCGGCTGTGCCAGCGCGAACTGGTAGCTTATGCTTTTCCATGCGCCGCCCGGTTCGTAATAACGCAGCCAGCGTTCCTGTGGTTGTGGGTTCAATTTTGCCCCGGCCAGCTTGGCAGCCATCCACGGCAGACTGGGATACGGTCCCGGCGAGGGAAACGGCCAATGCCGCCGCACGATGGAGTCGAGATCCGGATCAAGCCAGGCGACGCCCCAGTTGGTGCCCGCCGCATCGAGGAATTTTTTGCAGGGCAGGACCGGTTCGGCACCGGTCAGGACCGGATGGACGATCTGGGACTGCTCGGCCATCAGGACAATATGTTTTTGGCGGCGCATCGCGGCGGCGAGGGCGTCGTCCTTGGCCGGATCACCCGGGGCGCGGAAAAAGGAATCCATCACGACCAGCGCGCAGCCGTCATCGGCCAGCCGGTTCAACAACTGCGCATGGAGGGCACGGTCCCACCGCTGGCCGCGCATTTGGTGGTAGTGGTCGAACGCGGCATTGTCCATCAGGATGAGCGAAACCCGGTTGGTCACGGAGTGGGTGTCGAAGCGGAACAGGTAATCGTAGCTGGCGTTGGTCCACGCATCCCCGAGAGGCGACGACCAGAGAACGATGCCGCAAAGCACGGCCAGCACCGCGCCCAGTGCGGATCGAATCAAGGCCCGTTGTTGGATGGGTTGGCCCTTCACGGCTTGCAGGCGAAAGTTTAGGGGGCGCAGTCACAGAGGACAGTTTTTTCTTTGCGCCGAAAGGTGCGTTCCCGCATAAGTCTGCCAATCCTTTTGGTTCATGATTTAAGAGGCAATCTGTTTTAGCCCGGAATGGATCAGCCGATATAACACATGAAACGGCATCCAGGTCTGATGCAAAGGCACAGGCGTCCAGTAAAACTGGAAATGGGAAAATGTGTTTGTCATGGACAGCATTTGTCCAACTCGTTGGTGGTAGGATGACCGGCATGAAGCTAAAACGTGTTCCAGCGATGATGGAAGATAACCTGGTGGCATTGTGACCCAGGCTGGGAACCGGGCCGAAAGATTTGGCGACCGATGACGCATTGAGTGAATGCTGTTTGCGGGCAGGGGCTTGGTCGCCGGGCAGGAGAATCATTGCACGGACAAACAACAACAATAACAACAAACCTAAAGAAATGAAAACGATGAAAAACCAAACGCCTCAAGCCATCTGTGCCATCCTGGTCCTGCTTGCCGGCTTCGCCGCCAGCCTCGCATGGGCGGCTGACACAATCAGCCAAGCCATACCCATTACCGTGCAGTCTGGCGGCAGCGGTTCGGGATGCCCCGGCACCTGGACCGGCTATGCCAAAATGACAAACGGTGTTGGCTCGCTCTGGATTACCCCACCCACCAACACCGTTAGCGGAATACTCAAAGATGCTTCAAGCTTTGCGTCGCCATATGCTTCCGTCGCGTATGTGAAGTGCAGCGACTTGCATACTTGGTGCGACTCAAACAGCGTAACGTTTCCAGCAACCAATTCGAAAAATTATGAAATGATCGTTTATGTCAAAAGCACTCCACCGCCGCCAACCAACGGCCAACCGATGAATTTGCAGGTTACTTGGCAGACGCAGTAATGGATTAGAAGCTGATGCGCAGCCGGGCGAGGAACGTCCGGTTGCGCGCGGTTTCGTTGTAGAGATTCAGCGGTTCCAATTTATAATTTTGATCGAATATATTCAGCAAGCCGACGGTGAATTCCATCCGGCGGTGGAACAAGCGATAGCCGGCATAAATATCGAATTGCCAGAAATCATCACCCGGCTCCGGAGAGCTAAAGCCAAAATTATCCTGATGATACCAGTTGGCACTCAAGATTGAGAACAGGCCGCACGGATGATTCCAGTTGGCGTGCAGATTCAACGTATTCAACATGCTCGTCTCGTCCTTGTAAGGTTGAAAACCCGGGTCGGTAGTCGGATCGTAGAGCGGGTTGTTGATGCCAGGGTAATTCTGGTTGTATTTGGCGCGGGAGAGGCGGTAAACGACGCCCACCGCCCATTGTTTACCCAGAAGTTGATCTGCGGTAAGGATCAACGACTGTTCGTGATAGTCCATCGTCTGATTAAACCCCGACGGATAGGTCGGCTGATTGTTTGTGTCCAATTGGTCAGCGTAAAACACAAAACCTCCAAACATATTCCGCAGCTTGGCGTAAAGAAGCTGACCGGCCACTGACAGGTATGTTCCCGTGTCAAATTTTTGCTCCAAGGAAAAATTAAACGTGTCGAACTTGGAACCACTGGTATCACCCGCCACCGGCTCGGGCATCAGGCTGCGATAGGCTTGGTTGAAACCCGCCACCTCCGTCGGCTCAATCCGGGCACTTGAACCATTCGCAATTCCCGAGAGCGAGTGGGTGTAAGCGCCTCGAAACGTCGTTTTTTCGAAAGGCTGCCAAATAAATCCGGCCTTTGGCGAAAATTGAACAATCGCCTGTTTCTGTTCCGTGAAAGGCGTCGTGGACACGTTTGCAGGCTTGTGCAGCCAGTCATAATCCAACCCCACGGTCACTGAAAAAGGGTCGGCAATTTGCCATGTGTGGTAACCGTAAGCAGTGTAATGATAAAAATTCTCCGTAAAATCTTGCGAAACAATATTTGGAAAAGTGTCACCGAATAATGCCACGCCATTGCCATTTATTCCATCCAATTCCGGGGTTGACCATTCGCGGTTCTGGTAGTGAATGTCACCCCACTGAAAGCGGCTGCCAACGATGGTCGTGTGTCCTGGTGACTCCCAAATTTGTTGAAGTTCGGTGGAATTCAGTTTGGGATTCAACCTTATCGTTCCGTAGGCATACAACGTGTTTACCCCCACAATACTGCCCCCTGAATTACCGGCAACATACTGAAGCAGATTGGTGCCGGCCGATTCATAAGCGACCTGCCGCGTGGCA
>JAJXXI010000560.1 GCA_021781185.1 bacterium | reverse complement strand
CAAAAGATGTTGCCACGGAGGTGAATTCCCTTTATTTTTCTGACGGATGAAATTTGTGTTCTCCAGTTAAATTTCGGTTGCTGTAGCCGTCTCGCAAGGACGGTTCAGGTGTCTTATGGGGTCAAACTGACACGCCGAAGTGTTGCATTGGAGTGTAGCATTTGTCAAAAAATGTGGGGCTAAGGCCCCCTATGGGCGGGTTGGCATCTCTAAGCCCTTACAAAAAGCCATGTTTTAGCGGTTGCGCGCTTAGCTCAGTGGTAGGGCATTACCTTCACATGGTATGGGGGGATGCGCTCTCTGTGAGGATGTCAATTTAGGTGGCGAGATTAGCTCAGTGGTAGAGCATTTCCTTCACACGGAAGGGGTCGCAGGTTCAATCCCTGCATCTCGCACCATTCCACCAGTTTGAGACAATTCGACGAGTAGTAACCACGGTTTGACGCAAGAACCACGGGCTTTTTTGCAGTCGAGGACAAGGTTCGAGCCGAAGACTTCGAGAGCGAGAACCCTCTTCAGTTGAAGAGAAGCCGAAATAGCGATTTTCCCCGCGTTTTTAGCGGGTGTTATCCAATTTTGGAACGGTTCGAGCCAATCGGCTCGCCCTGCCAAAAGATTAGATTTCTGTTCCTCCAAAGTCTTCTTTTGACTCATTAACTTTGATTTTTCGGCCGTGAATGTTGAGCTTGTCCCCGGAATTCGGACCAGTGGCTAAGTAAGACTTTTTGGTGTCTGATGGGCGTAATCGGCGTTGGCTCCAGCGCTGTGTTAGCGTGGTTCCGAAGCCACCGTGCAAGTCACTGGTGAGCCGTCGTTGTTCTGCAACGTCGTCATCCCGATTAAGAGATTGTCTCACTTGCCTTAACACGCTTCGGGCCGTCTGCCCGCCGTTTAACCTCAACAAAAGGCACCATATGTCCCTCACCAAAAAAGTCAAAAAGAAAGCCATCAGCAAAGCCAACACCCAACTGCCCGCGCTCCATCCGCACGCCGCCGGGATTGACATCGGCGCCTCCGAAATGCAAGTGGCCGTCCCCTGCGACGCCGATCCCGACCCGGTCCGCACCTTTACCACCTTCACCGATGATCTGCTCGCCTTGCGCGATTGGCTGCTTCAGTGCGGGGTCAAAACCGTGGCCATGGAGTCCACCAGCGTCTATTGAGTTCCCGTCTTTCAAATCCTCGAAGCCGCCGGTCTGGCAGTTTGCCTGGTCAATGCCCGCCACTGTAAAAATCTCCCCGGTCGCAAGACCGACATCAGCGACTGTCAGTGGATTCAATACCTGCACTCGGTCGGCTTGTTGCGCACCAGCTTCCGCCCCCCGGAACAAATTTGTGCCGTGCGTTCGCTCCTGCGCCATCGGGCCACGCTCGCGCGTTATGCCGGCAGCCACGTGCAACACCTCCAAAAAGCCCTCACCCAAATGAACCTCCAAATCCATAACGTCATCAGCGATCTGACCGGCCTCACCGGTCTGGCCATCCTGGACGCCATCCTCGCCGGAGCGCGCGATCCCCAAAAGCTCGCCGCGCTAAAAGATCATCGGATCAAGGCGAGCCACGACACCATCGCCCGCAGCCTCCACGGTGATTGGCGTGACGAACACCTCTTTGTTCTCCAGCAAGCCTTGGACACTTGGCGGCATTACCAAAAGCTCATCGGCCAGTGTGACGAGCACATCCACCAGCAGATGGCTCAGTTCGACAGCAAGGTTGACTTAAACCAGCACCCGCTGGCCGCCAACAGACGAGGCAACAAAAAGCCTCAGCGCAACGAACCGCGTTTCGATGCCCGCACCGAACTCTACCGGCTCTGTGGCGTGGACCTGACGGAAGTGCCCGGTATCCAAGTCAGCACCGCGCTGGTCCTTTTCACCGAACTGGGACCCGACTTCGTCACCCGCTTTCCCACGGCCAAATATTTTTCCTCCTGGCTCGGACTCTGTCCCGACAACCGCATCACCGGCGGCAAAATCATCTCCGTCAAAACTCGCGACGTAAAGAGCCGGGCGGCCATGGCCCTGCGCCTGGCCGCCCAAAGCCTCTGGCACAGCAAAGATTATCTGGGAGAATGTTTCCGCCGCTGGAAAGCCCGCCTCGGCACCCCCAATGTAAGCGTCACGCAGAGCGCCTTCTTGACAGAACCACCACCGAGGTTTCGTCAGCGAGAGACGTAATCTGCTACGACGGTTATGATGCGGATTGCAACTGCAACGTCCGTTGGGATTTGGCCCAAGCTGCGGGTGTGACCTCGTGGATTTGGTGATTCGTCATGTTGGGCAGGCGCGATAGCACGTCACGCAGGTAAACAAGGGGATCAAGGCCACGGCGCCGGCAGCATTCGATGACGGTGTAAATGATGGCGCTGCGCTGGCCGGCCCCGGCATCGCCGATGAACAGCCAGTTCTTCTTGTTATGCCGAGCTCGGCATAACAAGAACTATGCGCAGTTGTCAGTTATGCGGAGATGCAAATGGCAGGCCCGTCATCGGTAAATGCTGACGGGCGATTGTTGGCTCGGGCGAAGACCGAACTGCGCATAATCAAAGTCGTTCGAGGAACTGGAGGAGTTTGTCTCCCCTTTTGACATTTACAGGTTTGAGCATTGGAGCCGGCAGTGATTCCAAAGTCCGACGCTTCATCTCCAAATCAGCCTCAACGTAAAGGTGGGTGGTGTTTGGGCTTTCGTGTCCCAGCCACAACGCTATCACTTCAGGGGCAACGCCGGCTTGCAGAAGATGCATGGCCGTGCTGTGACGGAACGTGTGGGGCGAGATGCGGCGGTTTTTCAGTGACGGCACTTTTTTGGCTGCCAAACGAACCAGCTTCCGAAGTTGCCATGCGACCCCGGAGCGATTGAGCGGCTGGCCGAACCGATTGGGCAATAATGGCGAGTCATTGGCCAAGTGGTTGTCTTTGATCCAACGCCGAAGAAGTTGCTGTGTCGAACGCCAGAGCGGGACCTGCCGTTCTTTGCGTCCTTTGCCATGCAGCACCAAATGGTGGCAGCCATTGGCCAGAGTGTCCTTCGTTCGCGCAGCCAGGATCTCCGAGATGCGGCCGCCGGTGTTGTAGAGCAACAAAAACAACAAGTGATCCCGGCGCCCCGTCCACGAATCGCCGGTCTCGGACAGGATGGCTTTAACTTCGTCGTGCGTTAAAAATCCCAGTAGCGGACGCGAGTATCGTTTCAAAGGAACTGCCAGAATGCGGCGGGTCACGGCGGGTAGTTCAGGGCCGATCAGGTTGCTTGCATAATGCACAAACGAGCGCACCGCCATCAGTCGAGCATTGCGACTGCGAACACGGTTGTGTCGCTCGCTTTCCAGATAGTTGAGAAAGGCCAGAACGCTGTGGGCGTTCAGCAGGCTCAACGGCAAATCGGAAGCGGGACGCTTGTGGGAGCGTTGCAGGAAGCGCAACAACAAGCGGAATGCATCACGATAGGCGGCTACAGTTCTGGGACTGACGTTACGTTGCCCGATCAGATGTTCGGCGAAGAAGCGTGGGAGCAATTGGCTCAAATCCGGAGCATTCATAGCCAGGATGGTTCACAACGCCGGACCGCTTCCTGCAATAGCCCGGGTGTTGCCGTCAGATACCAATAGGTGTCACTGACTCGCAAATGTCCCAAGTAGCGCGATAAGATGGCGATTCGTCCGGTGGCTCCGCGTGCAGTATGTTGCCAGCGCCGAAGGAGCCGGCAGGCAAAAGTGTGTCTAAAATCATGGAGTCGAACTTGTGGTCGCGCGCCATTGGATTTTAATCCATGCGCCAGTTCCCGAAACACGCAACGGACAGTGGTATAGGCAAATCGTTGCCCCCGATCAGATACAAAAAAGTGCCGGGCGCCGGGGAAGATCTTTCAGCGTTTGCGATCATAATGTCGCAAAGCTGCCAGCGCCGTCGGGTGCAACGGCACCCACCGGCGGTGATGATATTTGCTGTCACGAACGAGAATGTGCCCTTGCGCCAAATCCGCGTCGCCAACTTCCAGTGTCAAAGCTTCGGAGATGCGCAGCCCGGTGCAGGCCAATAATCCCAGCAGGGTCCTGTAACTAAGCGGCCGGAGTCTTCCGCGCAAGCGGGTCGAGCGAACCAGAAGTTGATGGACTTGCCTGGCACCATACAGATGCGGTGTTTGACGGCGATGGGCCGGGCCAAATACATGACGAGGCGGAATGGCTGTGGCCGGTTCGACTGCAGCTTGGTGTTGTGCAAAAACCCGGACGACTTCCAATCGCCTCGCCCAGTAAAGGCGGCTGGCGGTTCGGGGCAACGCCGCCCAACGCAACGCCAGTGCGCGCGTCAATGGGCCTCGATGCCCGGACCGATCCGCATAGCGTGCGAAGTTTAACAGCATCCTTCCCTCGGTGTGCAACCGATATCCCAGCGCCCGGCGCTGTTGCAGGTAAATCTCGACGCGTGAATACATGGTGGGTTTCATCGCCACCTTTCCGGCCACGGCAAGCTGGCTTGACGTAGCTCATCGAGATTGACTCGTGCATAGTTGGCCGTTGTATCCAAACATTGATGACCGAGCAAATCTGCGATCGCCTTTAAGCCGATGCCTCGTTGGTGAAGTTGCGTCGCAAATGTGTGGCGAAACAGATGAACACGTAAACTTTTTAGACCAGCGCGAGCGAGTGCCCGGCGCATCGCATTGCGCACATGATGCGCTTGCAACGCGTCTCCCAGCGGCGCCCGATGCCGGACGAATACTGCTGACGATCGTGTGAGGGGACGGCCATGATCCAAATAACTCGCGATGGCTTTTGCGAAGGCTGCGGTCATCGGCAGCAACCGATCCCTCCGTTGTTTGGTGTGACGCAATCGCAACGCGTCACGCTGACAATCCAAATCGTCAAGCTGGAGCATCGCAATCTCCTGGACGCGCAACCCCAGTTGAGTCAAACCCAAGGCCATTGCGTAATCCCGCCGGCCAACGCCAGTGGCGCGATCGAAACTATGGAGAAAGGCTTTCAGCTCTGCAGGCTGAAAAACTTCCGGCAAATGGTGACGAGGCCACGGTGCGGGTCGAGGCACGCCGGCCACGCAGCTTTCGGGGACTACTCCGCGAAAGCAAAGGAATCGCATCAAATCCCGCAATGCGACACTCAAAACCCGGAGCGAAGCCGGCTTTAATCCTGATGCCCGACGCTGAACATATCGCATCAAGTTTGCCGCCGACAGGTTGTGCAGGCGAAGTCCGCCGCCAACTACACATGTCTCCAAAAACTCGCGTGCGTAACGGCAGCGATATTGAATGGTGGATGTAGCCAGCCCGCCCACTTCCTCCATGTGTGTATCATAGGCTTGAACCATCTGCTCCACCGCCGATGGGCGGGTTGGCTTTGGTTTAGGAATCAGCCGTTGCTGGCGCAAATAAATCAGCAATCGCCCAAGTGCCGCCCGACAAGTGCGCACGTGGGTGACAGCCGGCTTGGGACAATGGCAATGCGGCAAGTGTCCGTGCAAAAATCTTTCAACCACCGAATCGTCAATCTGCTCCACTGGCAATCTTCGCATTGTCAGCCACCGTGAAAAATGTTCAACCACCTGGGCGTATGATTGGATGCAAGTCAACACATGCCCGCGAGCGTGCAAATCCAAAACGAAGCCCTCGATAATTATGCCGAGTTGGCTGGCGGCAATCCGTCGGCGCACGAATGCACTGCGAAATATCTTTTCAATCATGGCGATGCTTGTGAACACACCGGTTTCCAAGACCTCGCCATCCTTCCTCATAGAGGGTGTTACGAAAGTTTTTGGGTTCCGCGACGTTTGTAATGGGTAATAAGTTGGGTCATTTGGCATAGAAAGGGATTTCCAGTTTGCCGGCGACGAAATATAGCATAGCGGTCTGATACTCCGAGGAACGATAGCCGCGCGCCCGT
>JAJXXI010000290.1 GCA_021781185.1 bacterium | reverse complement strand
ATCCGCACGATGCGATAGAGTTGTGCCTGATGGGATTGCTCGATGAACAAGCCGCGCTGGACGGACGCGAAGAAGTCCTGATAGACCGGCTCGGCCACCGGATAAAGCAGCCGGGGCACGAGCAGTTTCACCTGCAAACCCTCCGCCTGAGCCAGCCGCAGCGCCTCGCGGGCCACGCCGGCCACGCTGCCCCAGCTCACCATGCCGATGGGCGCTTCCGGGTCGCCTTCCACAGTGAACAAATCGCGGCGGCTCTTCAGCGGATTGAATTTGTTGAACCGCTTCTCATTCATGCGCGCGTGCATCTCGCCGCTGGCGGTGGGGCGGCCCATTTCATTGTGTTCAATGCCGGCCGCAAGATAGTTGCCGCCGGGCATGCCGGGGTGGCTGATCGGGCTGATGCCGGATTCGGTCAGCTTGAACCGCGTGTAATTCGTCAACTCCGGCCCGACCGGATGCCGCCGCTCGATGATCTGGAATTTCGCGGTGTCAATCGGATCAACGGTCTCCTTGCGCTGGGCAATTTCCTGATCCGACAGCACGATGACGGGCGTCTGGTAATACTCTGCCAAATTGAATGCTTCCACCGTGATGGCAAACATGTCACCAACACTCGTCGGTGCCAGCACGGGGCGCAGACAATCACCATGGGCGGAAAAGGCCGCCTGAAACAGGTCTGATTGCTCGGCCTTGGTCGGCATGCCTGTGGATGGGCCGCCGCGTTGGACATTGACGCACACCAGCGGCAGTTCGGCGAGGCTCGCCAGCCCGAGCATTTCGGTCTTGAGCGACATGCCGGGACCGGAGGTGGCGGTCATTGCTTTTTTACCGGCGAATGAAGCGCCCACGACGGCACCGATGCCCGCGATTTCATCCTCCGCCTGAAGGACGGTTCCACCATATTTCCAAATTTCGCGGTCGAGAAATTGCATGATCTCCGTCGAAGGCGTAATGGGATAGCCGCCGAAAAAGGTGCAGCCGGCAAAGATCGCCGCCGCCGCGCACATGTCATTGCCATCGGTCAGCAGCTTGGTCTCGCTGCGGGATTGCGGAGCGGATAGCTTGCGGTCTTCCTTCAGCGGGTTCGCCTCGGCGAAATCAAGTCCGGCCTGAAATGCCCGGACGTTTCCTTCCACCACAGCGGCACCCTTCTTGGCAAACTTTTTGCGGATGCCCACCAGCATGCTTTCCCGACCGATGCCGAACCAGCCCGCCAGCAAACCGGCGATGACGATGTTCTTGGCCTTGTCAGTGCCGGCATGTTTCGCGGCCATCTCGGTGATCGGCACGCTGAAGACCACCGCCGGTTTCACACCCTGCAAGGGCAGCTTGTCGGGCGCAACGCCGGTATTGCTCTCGTATATCACAATGGTCGCGGCTTCAACCGGAAGTTCCGCGCCGAACCGGCGGAAATCATCCCAGTTGAGCGCCACCGCCACATCGAGCGGACCGTTGGGATTGAGCACAGTTTGGGTCGCCAGCCGCAGCCGGCAGGAAGCCTCGCCGCCGCGGATCTGCGAGCCGAAGCTCTTGGTCATGACGCAATGATAACCTTCCAACGCGGCCGCCGTGATCAGCGATTCACCCGCCGAAATCACGCCGTCGCCACCGGAACCGGCAATGCCTATAATCAAATCTTCACTCATTGATTAATAGATTCCCGATTCCTCGTATCTCCGCTCACCGTCTATTGCCAAATCCTTGATTTCTTTTATCCATCACATGCAAAAAACTTACCCTCCCCCGCGATGAGTTGCACATCTGGAGTATCACCGGCACCTCCACCAGCACAACTCGCAGCCGACGAACTTGTCCTGATTGACCGTGGAAAACCGAGGAGCGCGCCCGCACCGAGAGCCGTTTGCGCCAGAGCCTGCGCCAGGATTTGAAACGCATCCCCCCAGCGCGGACGCGGACTGGCACTGCAATACGACTAACCTTCTCGCTTCGAAATATAAGGGACGATGTAAAAGTATGTCCGGCACTCCAGAGGCAAAACCGACAAAAAGAAGGCCCGGAACGTCAATTCCGAGCCTCCTTGTTATGGATAAGTAGTAAAATTTCTCAGGAGCAGCCGAGGCTTTCGCCGCAGTTCAGGCATTTGTAGCAGGCGCCGTTGCGAACCGTGATCTGGCCGCAGTTCGGGCAACTCGGCGCGTCCTGCTGGTTGGTGATCATCTGCGTAAGCGTCGCAGCCCGGCGATCTGTTGCCTTGCTGCCGGCTTTGAGATCAATGACCTCGGCGTCATCGGCAATCGGCAGTTCCGGCACCGGCCGGTTCACGTTCTTTTTTATTTCTTCGGCCAGGCCCGGGATGGAGAGCTCCGGCTGCTGGCGGGCGACGATGAGGTTTTCACGATAGCCGGGGATGAATTGCAGCGCCATCCAGCGGAAAACGTAGTCGGTGATGGAGGAGGCGTTTCGAATGTCCGGGTTTTTGGTGAAACCGCTCGGCTCAAAGCGCTGGTGGGCGAACTTGCGGACGAGCGCGTCCAGCGGCACACCGTATTGCCACGCCAGACTGGTCAGGGTGCCGATGCTGTCCATCAGGCCGCCGATGGTGGAACCTTCCTTGGCCATGGTGATGAACAGTTCCCCGGGCTGGCCGTCATCGAACAAACCGACGGTGAGATAGCCTTCGTGTCCCGCGATGTCGAACTTGTGGGTGACGGCCGTGCGGGTGTCGGGCAGCCGGCGGCGGAGCGGCTTTCCGGATTCGTCCTGCAGGCGGACGACTTCCGCTTCGAGTTGCTTGATGCGGTGTTCCAAGGTGGCGGCATCCGCCGGGGAAACCACTGCGGTTTTGTTGCTGCCTTCGTTGGTTTTCTTGGTGTTGAGCGGCTGCGAACGCTTCGATCCGTCACGGTAGATCGCCACGCATTTCAAGCCCATTTTCCACGCCTGGACGTAGGTGTCGCGGATGTCGGCCACGGTGCATTCGTTGGGCATGTTCACGGTCTTGGAAATGGCCCCGCTAATGAACGGCTGCGCGGCGGCCATCATTTTCAGATGGGCCAGATAGCCGATGCTGCGCCTGCCTTTTGCCGGCTTGAAGGCGCAATCGAAGACCGGCAGGTGCTCCGGCTTCAATCCACTCTTCACGACCGCGCCGTTTTCCCCGATGTCTTCAATGGTGTCATTTTTCTCGATGTGCGCAATGATGGCCGTGACCTCCTTGTCGGTATAACCCAGCCGGCGCAACGCATCGGGCACGCCACGATTGACGATTTTCAACATGCCGCCGCCGGCGAGCAGTTTGTATTTCACCAGCGCAATGTCGGGTTCCACGCCGGTGGTGTCGCAGTCCATGAGGAAGGCGATGGTGCCGGTCGGAGCCAGCACGGTGACCTGGGCGTTGCGATAGCCGTGCTGACGGCCCTTGGCGAGCGCGCCATCCCAGCATTTGCGGGCCTCGGTCTTGAGATAATTAAATTCCGCGCTCGGCTGAATGGTTTCAACGGCTTCGCGGTGCAGCTTGATGACGCCGAGCATGGATTCCACGTTGTCCTTGGCCACCGGTTTTTCCACGCCGGCGCAACGCGCATCGCGGTAACCGGCAAAGGCACCGATGTTCGCGGCAATGTCCGCACTCTGCTCGTAGGCGTGTCCCGTCATGATGGAGGTGATGGCACCGGCCAGTGCGCGGCCTTCGTCGGAATCGTAAGGCAGGCCGTAGCTCATGCAGAGCGAGCCGAGGTTCGCAAAGCCGAGCCCCAGCGTGCGGAAGATGTGGGAGTTTTCAGCGATGTCCTTGGTCGGATAGCTGGCGTTGTCCACGAGGATTTCCTGCGCGGTGATGTAGATGCGCACGGCAGCCTTGAAGCGTTCGATGTCGAACACGCCGTCTTCGCGCTTGAACTTCATCAGGTTCAGCGAAGCGAGATTGCATGCGGTATTGTTGACGAAGACATATTCGCTGCACGGATTCGTGGAGTGAATCGGCTCGGTGCCCTTGCAGGTGTGCCATTTCTGAATCGCGCCGTCGTATTGGATGCCGGGGTCGCCGCAGATGTGCGTGCCTTCGGCAATCTTGTTGAGCAGGGTTGCGGCATCCTTTTTCTGGAGCGGAATGCCTTTGACACTCTTGGTCCACCATTCTTTGCCGGAGAGCGCGGCTTCAAAAAACTCGTCACTGGCGCGGACGGAGAGGTTTTCGTTCTGATACATGACGCTGCCATAAGCATCGCCGTTGTAGCTGCCGTCATAGCCTTGTTCGATCAGCGCCCAAGCTTTCTTCTCTTCCTTCTGCTTGGCGTCAATGAACTCTTCGATGTCGCCATGCCAGTCGCGGAGCGTGTTCATCTTGGCTGCGCGGCGCGTCTTGCCGCCGGATTTCACGACATTCGCCACCTGGTCATAAACTTTCAGAAAGCTCATCGGGCCGCTGGGCCGGCCGCCGCCGCTCAACTTCTCGCGGCTGGAACGGATGGGCGTGAGGTCGGTGCCGGTGCCGGAACCGTATTTGAACAGCATGGCTTCGCTGTAGGCGAGGTGCATGATGGATTCCATGTTGTCCTCGACAGACTGGATGAAGCACGCGCTGCCCTGCGGATATTCATACTGCGTCTTGGCGCGCTCGGCTTCCTTGGTCTTGCGGTTGAAGAACCAGTTGCCTTTGCTTGAGTTTTTGCCGACGCCGTATTCGTGATACAGCCCGACATTGAACCACACCGGCGAATTGAACGCGCCGTATTGGTTCAGGCAAAGCCAGGTCAATTCATCATAAAACACCTCACCATCCGCCTTGCTGAAGTAACCGTCGGCAATACCCCAGTCGGCAATGGTGCGGGTAATGCGATGGATGAGCTGGCGCACGGAGGTTTCGCGCTCGGAGGTGTTCTGCTCGCCGTAAAAATACTTCGACACGACCACTTTGGTGGCCAGCACGGACCATGACTTCGGCACCTCTACATTTTCCTGTTTAAAAATGACCTTGCCACCGTCATCGGTGATTTCAGCGGTGCGCCGGTCCCATTCGATTTGGTCAAACGGCTTCACTTTGGCATCACTGAACACGCGGGCGACGCGCAGCGACTTTTTTGTATCGGATTTGCCGGGTTTCATGGAACGAGACGCTGAAACTTTGTTGGAACGGCGGTTGGAGGTTTTTAGGGCTGGCGCCGAGACATCCTCACGTGCATCAATCATGGTGTGACCTTTTAGTTTAATTCTGACATTAATCCGGCTAGTTTCGAATGAGACGGAAACATCCCCGGAGCTGAAAAACAACCAATTTTCCAAGAAAAACGGGATTTCTAAAAAATTGAATTCCCCCACTAATTGGGGAACGGCAGCCATCCTGACACCATATATTGTGGCCTTCAAGGAAATTTTGCAAAAAAGTTACGACAACGATATTCCCAAGCAAAATCAATAAAATCCACTTCGCTGCCTCAATCCAGCGGGTCAACAATTTCGGCAAAAAGGAAGCAAAAACCAGTCGTTTTCTCGCCGGTAAAAGACGGGCAAAAATCGGGCAAAACAGGCTCCACTGAGGAGCATTATTTTGATGATCAACATCATGGCTCAGGTTCAAAGGCTCACCGCTGTTTATGGTGAAATGACAGAGGCGGTTCGTGCATGGCAAAAGTGCCCGCCATGCAGTTATGCCCGACACATGTTCATGTGATCAATAACGCCAACGAAGCCAGAAATCAGAACGATGCTCGAACACTTCAGCAGCCCTGACGTTTTAGACGTAGAGGGCATTTTGCAGATCGCGCAACATGACGCCGCTGAAGGGATAACGGCGATCTGGATCTCGCTCCAGACATTTGAGGACGGTCCGTTCCAAGGCTGGGGGAACGTCAGAATTATGTTGGCGAAGCGGAACCGGTCCGGAAGGCTGCATCTGTGCCGCCAAAATTTCCGCCGGGGAATCCCCTGGAAACGGCTTGCGATTGGTCAGCAATTCATACGCCGAAACACCATAGGCA
>JAJXXI010000288.1 GCA_021781185.1 bacterium | reverse complement strand
CGAGCACCGAGGCGGCGCTGGCGGAAATTCCTCGGCATGAGCCGGCGGTTGTGCTGATGGACATCCATCTGCCGGGCGCCTCCGGCATTGTCTGCACGGCCAAGCTGAAGGAATTGATGCCCGAACTGCAGATCGTAATGCTGACGGTTTACAAAAATCACAACCTGATCTTTCAGGCGCTCAAGGCGGGCGCCTGCGGTTACCTGCTCAAACGCGCCAGCCGCGAGATGATACTGGGCGCGCTGCGGGAGGTTTCCAGCGGCGGTGCGCCGATGACCGGGGAAATTGCCCGCATGTTGGTTGAGGCGTTTCACACAATGCCGGCAGCGTCATCTGAGATGGAAAAGCTTTCCCCGCGCGAAAGTGAAATCCTGCAACTCCTCTCCGAAGGATTGTTTAACAAGGAAATCGCTGACCGGCTCAAGATTAGCACCGCCACCATCCGCAACCATCTGCACCATATCTACGAGAAACTTCATGTCGGCTGCCGGACCGAAGCCGTCAGGATGTATAACCAGAATATCCTTTCGCTGAGCAAGATTGAGGAGAAGTCAACGGCCCCAAAAAATAAAACTGCCGAAAGGTCCTGATGCGGAGGAGTCCTTTGCTGGTGGCCGCTGTCAGGTTGGAGGCTCAAGCTCGATGTTAAGTTGGACGCGGGTTCCACTCCCGGGACGGATGTCAAAGTGAAACGAGCCGTGTAATGTTTCCATTCGCTGGCGCATGTTTGCCAGACCGTTGCGTTTTTTTGAGCCGGCAGATTCAACCGTTTTGGCGCCGCGACCATTGTCCTCCACGATGATTTCCAGATTCTGATGCTCGAGTTTTACCGAAATAGATACCTGGGTTGCATGCGCGTGTTTGAGAACATTATTCAAAGCCTCCTTTACCACGAGAAACAGTCCGTGTCGCATTTCCGCCCGCAGCGGCACGGGCGGAATGAACGTGGGGATTTTCAAGCGATAGGTCATTTCCGAGTCGTCGAAGAATTCGTCGGCATAGTGGCTTACATACTGGAGGAAGCTGTCGAGCGTGTCATTGCGAGGATTGATCGCCCAGACAATTTCATCCAGTGATCGCAGGGTTTCGCGGGCATTGGCGGCGATTTTGCGGGAATGGGTTTCCACGACCATCGGCTGGTCTTTGTCGGCTTCCACCCGTTCGCTTAACAATGTCATGCGCGTCAGATTGGCTCCAAGTTCATCATGAATATCGTTGGCGATGCGGGTGCGTTCGCGTTCAATTGCGGTCAATTGTTCCAGCCGCTCCAGTTTCCGGCGGGCTTGGTTGCGTTCATAGCGGCTGACGAGGAGCAACAGTCCGGTTGCCACCATCACGATGACGGCAAGCAGGAACAGGCGCGTCTGCCAGAAGTAAGGCTCGACGATGATGGCTAGGCTGGCACCGCTGCGGTTCCAGACCCCGTCATTGTTGCTGGCCGTGACATGGAACCGATAGTGGCCGGGGCGCAAATGAGAATATTCGACGCTCCGGCGGCTGCCGGCCTGAACCCAATCCGCATCCAGTCCTTCGAGTCGGTAGCGGAATCGCACCTTGTCAGGAGCCGGGAAACTGAGGGCGGTGTAGCGGATTTCTAGGCGACTTTCACCGGGAGGAATAATCAATTCGCCCGTCGCGTCCGATTGGTTTGTTGGAGAATTGTTCACGGGTTTTGCCTCACCGCTGGCATCCGTGGTTAAGACAATTCTCCGCCCCGTCTGTCCCAAGATGGCGTCTTCGATTTCCACCGGCGGCGGGTGGGAATTGAAGGTCAAAGTTTCCGGCCGCACGACCGCGACGCCCTTCAGTGTTGGAAAAAGCAGGCGTCCGTCGCTTGTCCGCCATCCGGCGGGTTGATAGCCTCCCGTGCATTCGGAAGAGGGCAGGCCGTCGGTGCGTCCGTAATTGATGCAGAAAATGGTTGTGGCTTTTCCCTCCGCGAAAGACTTCAGATCCTTCCCGGAAACGCGAAAAACACCGTGCGGCGAGCAAAACCAAAACCAGCCGGCCCGATCCTCCAAAATGCAGGAAATGGTGTCATCCGCGAGGCCGGTCCGTTTGGAGTAATTTACAAATTTACCTTCCCGCAGCCTGCTCAATCCGCCGCCAAAGGTGCCTATCCACAATGTATCTTGCGCGTCCACATGCAACGCCCAGATGGAATTCATCGGCAGGCCATTTGTCTGCGTGTAGTAGCTTAAGTGCCCGTATTCCCAGCAAACGAGTCCGCTATTCTTGGTTCCGGCCCAGATTCTACCCTCATGGTCCTCCGCGATGGCGCATACTTCATAGACGGCATTGGTGGGCAACGGGATGGGCACCAGTTTGCCGTGCTGCAAATATTGCAACCCTGACTGACAACCCAGCCAAAGCCGCCCGCGGGAATCCTCCAGCAGGGCGTTTACCCGCACGGAGACTTGCGTGGCATCGAACTTCTGCGTGAAGTGGCCGTCCTTGAATTCAAACAAACCCTGCTGGGTCGTTCCAAACCACAGCCGGCTCTGATGATCCTCGCCGATGGACCAGATGTGGGTCAGCGGCAGGTCGGCGGACGTGTAGTGTGTTACCCGGCCGGCTTGAACCCGATAGATGCCGCCTTCGCTCGTGCCGGCCCAAATCGCTCCCTGGTGATCTTGAAACACCGACAAAGCGGGCGCCTGCTGGTCGTCTTGGGGATCCAGCAACGGGTTGAACCAGCGCGGTAGGAGTTTGGCCAGGCCTGCGTCTTCGAGGCCAAACCACTCATCGTTTTCTGAGTCCTGCAAATAGCAAAAAACGGAATTTCCCGGCAGGCCATTATTGCGATCCTGTTGAATCAGGGTGCCGTCTTCCGCCACCCGCAGGAGGCCTTCGGCGTTGGATCCCAGACACAACCGGCCCCAGCGGTCTTCGCCCAAACAGAAGCACGAGGTTCGCACGCCGGTAATCTGACAAGGCGTTCCCACCCAGTGACCCGCCCGGAATTTTTGGACGCGAAAATTGCTGCGCACCCAGAACCCGCCATCGCGTGAGGGGAACAATTCCGTAATTGGAAATGGAACCGCCACCTCCGGCAGGGAAACCGGGACGAACTTGCCGTCCCGCAATTGGGCCAGCCCCCTGGATGTTCCCAGCCAGATGCGTCCGCCCGCATCCTTCATCAAAGCGTGGCAGTTGGCATTGGTCATCGAGCCAGTCAACGGTTCGGGCGTCAATGTGTCGCCGGCCAATCGAAGCGGGCGTCCATTGTCTTCAATCATCCAAAGTGTACCTTGGGCATCTTCACACAAGCTTTTAGGATTGACAGATATTCGATGACGGCGAGTCACGAGCGGAGTCAGCCGACCCTCCTGCCATCGCCACAGCAAGCCGGAATTGGCGAGGAGAATCGAGCCGCCGGAACGGGTGTTCAGGCAGGCCATGAGTTTTTCGTGTTCACCCAGCGGATCCTGAATGCGCTGGAACCGGCCTTTGCGAAACGTGGCAATCCCGCCGCCATCGGTCACGATCAGCAGGGTTCCGTCATAAGCCTCGAACAAACCAACGATTGTATTGCCGGGCAGGGTGGGAGTATTTAAAACATTGAAAACAGTAAAACGGACGCCGTCAAAGAGCGCCAATCCATTGATGGTTCCCACCCAGATATATCCATCCTTGGTCTGCGCCAATGCCGTTACGGAATTTTGCGGCAATCCGTCTTCCGCCTGCCAGTTCGCGACGAGAAAATCTTGCGGTGGCTGGCCGGCTCCTCCTGAAGGAATGGGGTTGGGCGCGCCTGCCCGACCAGTCAAAGGGAATGTGAACCAACCTAAAATTGTCAATGTCCAAAGGCAAAGTGGGCAGCAGAATCCAGGAAGCCGGCAGCCAATTCGGCGCATGAAATGGGTGAACTCATTTTCCTGTCGACGCACGGTTTTGCTGGCCGCTTTTTGGATTGCCGAGGGCATGACGCTGTTTAGCAAAATTCCGGCGGAATCTCCAGTCGGATAACCCTGCACAAAAATGCAGGTATTTTATCGCCGGGTTTAAGTTTATTATAATGCCACATTCATGAACAAACCTCTAAAAGAAACGCATTTCAGAAAGCGGTGTAATTCATCATTAGAAAGAGAATTGCAAAACGATCGGTGGGGATCGGAACCAGAAATTTTCCGTATTTCCGGCCCTAGCATCATTTCAAAAACGAAAAAGCATTTTCGGATCAAACCAGAAAACGAAAATCCGTGCAAAGGTTTCACCTTGATTGAATTGCTGGTTGTCATCGCAATTATCGCCATCTTGGCGGCGATGCTTCTGCCTGCGTTGTCGGCGGCCAAACGGCGGGCGCAAAACATCAGTTGCGTTAATAATCTCAAGGAATTGAGCCTGGCAGGAATCATGTATTTTGGTGATAGCGATGGCCAGATGCTGCCCTACAGCTACCGGGACACGACCACCGGGGCGGAGATGCACTGGATGGGTGGCCTTCAAGCCCTTTATGCCAAATCCACGGCATTACTGATCTGTCCGACCGCGATTGACAAGGCGAAAAGCACCGCTCCCCAAACACCAGGGAATTCCGACACCGCTTGGGTTTGGACCGACCCGAATGTGCCGGCCAATCTTTACACCATGCGCGGGAGCTATGCTTACAATGGTTGGATGTATTCCGGCAATCCCATTTACAACACGCCCGCCGACCTGGCCAAATGGTTTGTCAAGGAATCCGGAATCCAGTCTCCCGTGCAAACCCCTATGTTCGCCGATTCCATCTGGCTAGATGCTTGGCCTTATGCGACCGATCAGCCTGCCACGGATCTTTACCATGGACAAATGGCTACCGGTGCAAATCAAGGGCCAGTTGGTCGTTTTACCATAAGCCGTCATGGTGGCGCGGCAGCGGCAGCGGCTCCGCGAAATTTTAACGTTGCACAAACACTGCCCGGTGCGATCAATGTCGGGTTTGTGGATGGCCACGTTGAGTCGCAAAGATTGGAAAATTTATGGAACGACTATTGGTATAAAAATTACACGCCGGTTTCACCGCGTCCGGGCAAATGAAGATGCCGGTTTCAGTTCGGTTTACCAACGATAATCGCGTGATCCTAAATTCGCGTTTGTTCCCAAAATCTTCTGGCTTTGCCCGGCTGTCGGCCTGAGAATCCTGGAATTGCGAAGGGTTAACCTTTCTGGATTTGAAGTTTATGCCAATCAGAGTTGCTGTGGTTGAAGACGATGAAGAAGTGCGCGACAATCTGGCAGACTTGCTGGAACGTAGCTCTGGATTCAGTCTGGCCGCGCAATATTCCGATGCCGAATCCGCGCTGGACGACATTGTGTGTCGTGAACCAGACGTGGTCTTGATGGACATCAATCTTCCGGGCATGAATGGCGTCGAATGCGTCAAAAAAGTAATCGCCCTGCTGCCAGAGGTTCAGGTCATCATGCTTACGGTTTATGAGGATAACGAGCACCTATTCAATTCATTGCTCGCCGGCGCCAACGGTTATCAGCTCAAACGCACCACTTCGACCCGGTTGTTGAGCTCCATTCGCGAAGTGCATGCCGGCGGTTCGCCGATGACCCCGCAGATCGCCCGTCGTGTGGTGCAGCGGTTGCATGGGAACGACATCAAGGATGCCGAGGTGGCCAAGTTGACCTCACGCGAGCGGCAGGTTCTCGGGCAATTGGCCGAAGGCTACCGCTACAAGGAAATTGCCGACAACCTGGATGTCAGCATGGACACGGTTCGGCTGCATATCCGTAATACTTATGTGAAATTGCGCGTCCATTCCCGGACCGAGGCGGTGGTGAAATTTCTTCAACATAAGCTCTAACGGCTTTTGGCCAGTCTAAAAACCCGATTGCATTCGTAGCGAAACCTACACAAAGATGCAGGTTACATCGGGGTTCTGTCTGGGTAATCATGAACAACCTTCATGAGCACATCATTTCACAGCTTACCTGGCCGGCGCGGTTTCCAA
>JAJXXI010000023.1 GCA_021781185.1 bacterium | reverse complement strand
CAACCGGTGCATTAGTTTTCCACCGCCACCATGCGCCATGAGGACGTGCGGATATTGCGAAAGCGGCAACGGGCAGGCTGCATTGAAGTTTGGCAGATTCATTTTATATTATTGACCACAAACCATATGAAAATCATTCACAGAAATTTGCATCCAGCCGTTGTGACGCGATTTGTATACCTTTCGTGTGTCTGGCTATTTCGTGATCAAGTTAAATTTGGTTGCGGCGGTAGCGGTAATACGCGGCGCAGGCACCTTCGCTGGAAACCATCGTGGCACCGAGCGGATGTTCCGGCGTGCATTTCGCACCAAATGCCGGACATTCGTGAGGTTTTTTCTGGCCCTGCAAAATCAAGCCGGCAATGCATTCGGCAGGCTCCTCGACATGATGATCGGTCAATCCGAATTTCTTATCCGCGTCAAATGCGGCGTATTCGTTGGCCAGCCCAAGACCGCTTTGCGGGATTTCCCCCACCCCGCGCCATTTGCGCGGAACCACTTGGAATACCCTTTTGATCAGAATCTGCGCCGGCTGGTTCCCTTCGCGGCGAACCGCGCGGGCGTATTGGTTTTCCACCTCGGCGCGGCCGGATTCCAACTGCTGCACCACCATCAGAATGCCGTGCAAAATGTCCAGCGGCTCGAACCCGGTGACAACTATCGGCACCTGATATTTTTTTGCGAGCGGAAAATACTCCTCGTAGCCCATCACCGTGCAGACGTGGCCGGCGGCCAGAAACGCCTGCACCTTGCAGTCCGGCGATGACATCAGCGCTTCAATGGCCGGAGGCACGAGGACATGCGAAATCAGCATCGAGAAATTTTTCAAGCCCTTTTGCGCGGCCTGATATGCTGCCATCGCCGTGGCGGGCGCAGTGGTTTCAAAGCCCACGCCGAAGAATACAACTTCCTTCGCCGGGTTTTGCTCCGCAATTTTCACCGCATCCAGCGGCGAATACACAATCCGCACGTCGCCACCCCCGGCTTTTACCGAAAGCAAATCCGTGCTGCTGCCCGGAACGCGCAGCATGTCGCCGAACGACGTGAAAACCACCCCGCGACGCGACGCGATTTCCAGCGCTTTGTCTATAACCTCCAGCGGCGTCACGCACACGGGACACCCTGGACCGTGAATCAGTTCGATCTGTTTTGGCAGCAGTTCATCAATGCCAAATTTCACAATGGCGTGCGTCTGGCCTCCGCAAACCTCCATGATTTTCCACGGCCGGGTGGTCATGCGATGGATTTCCCCCGCAAACTTCCGCGCCAGTCCGGCATCGCGATATTCGTCGAGAAACTTCATGGCGATTCCCTCTCCAGTTCGCCGAGTTCACCGATCTGTTTCAAATACCCGAAAACCTTTTGCGCCTCGTCCTCGTCCACTTTGCTCAAGGCAAAGCCGACATGGACAATGACATAATCGCCGATGTTCACCTCCGGCACATAAGCCAGGCTGGCCTGCTTGATGACCCCGGAGAAATCTATTTTGCCCATGCGCGTCAGCGGGTCGTCTCCACTGATACTCACGACTTTCCCTGGAATGGCGAGACACATGATTTTATTTCAACTCCAACTGGTTTCGGGCCGCAAAAACCTGCCCCAGGGCGATGCCGCCGTCATTGGGCGGCACGCGCTGGTGCCAATACGGCTGGAATAACTCTTCGCGCAGCCGGATCACGCAGCGCTCGGTCAAATACCGATTTTGAAAACAGCCACCGCTCAGAACAATGCGCTTTTCCCCGGCGATTTTTGCCAGCGACACCACGGCTTCCGCCAGACCGTTGTGAAATTTTGCTGAAATCTGCGCCATCGCAACCTGATTGGCCACATCCTTCAACACACCTTCAATCAGCGGGCTCCAGTCCAGCATCCGGCGGGCCTGCCGGATGACCAGCGGCAGCGAATAAAACTCATCCGTCACAAGACCACCAACGGCGTATTCCAGCTCCATCGCCGCCTGACCTTCAAAGCGCAGTTGCTGCCGCAGATTGACCAGTGAGGCCACCGCATCAAACAAGCGGCCCATGCTGGAGGTGGGCGGCGAGTTGAACCGGCGCTGCAACATTCCTTTCAGCGTGATCATTTCCACCGGCGGCATTTCCCGCAAGGGCGGCAGATGTGTCATTTCAAATGCCGATTCGCCATACAGCTCGTATAGCAAACCAAGTGCAACGCGACGAGGCTCCTTCACCGCCTTGTCCCCGCCCACCAGGCGAAAGGGGCGTAAATGCGCGATGCGACGCGCCTCCCGGCTGCCAACCTGAAAAAATTCGCCGCCCCAGATCGTCCCATCCCCACCGTAACCCGTGCCATCCCATGCCACACCCAGCACGGGCAAGGGAACCTCGTTTTCCGCAACGCACGACAACACATGGGCGAGGTGGTGCTGGACACCAACCAATTTCGGGCTGCGCTGGCCAGCGGAGCGCGATTCCGCCTCTGCCGCAGGTTTATATTCACCCATGCCTTGCCAAGCACCATCGCCGCCGCACTCTGCCAGTGCAGGCAAAGATATTTCATTTGCAAACTGGGTCGAGAGATAATCCGGATGCAAATCGGCGGCGATGATTTCCGGCCGGACATCATATAGTTCAGGCAAATCACGGGTGACGCGACGAAACGCGTTATTGGCCTGCACGGTCTCCAAATCTCCAATATGCTGGCTGATAAAAATGTTTTTGCCAACGGCCAGCGCCACGGAATTTTTCAGATGTGCGCCCACCGCGAGAACCGTGGCCGGCGCGACCGCCGAGGATTGAGCATTTAGAGCCACGGGCAGCGGCGCGTATCCCCTCGCCCGCCGTAGAACCATTTCCCGGTCCAGCATCACCCGGACAATTGAATCATCCACGTGCCGGACGATGGGCCGATTATGCACCAAAAGCAGATCTGCAATACCCCGGAGCCGGTGCAACGCCTCGAATTCATCGGTGCAAATCGGCTCGTCGCTTAGATTGGCGCTGGTGGCCACCACTGGAAATCCCAGCTCCGTCATCAGCAAATGATGCAGCGGATTGGCGGCCAGCATCACGCCTAGCTGCGGATTGCCGGGAGCGGCAGCATCGCCAATGGTGGTTGGTTCATTGGCAACTTTGGCCAGCAAAACAATCGGAGCGGCGGGTGAATTCAGCAATCTTTCTTCCACCGGCGAGACTGCACAGACTTGTTTCACGGCAACCAAGGAGGGAAACAGCAGCGCAAATGGTTTTTCTTCGCGGTGTTTGCGTTCTCTAAGCCGCAGGACCGTTTGGGAATTCCGAGCGTCCGCCATGAGATGAAAACCGCCGATTCCCTTGACCGCAATGATTTCCCCTCGGCGAATCGCGCCGGCCGCCGCAAGCAGTGCATCGTGATTGCAATGTAACACCGCCCCAGCCGAATCCCACAGTTCCAAACTTGGCCCGCAAACTGGACAGGCATTGGGCTGCGCGTGGAAGCGGCGGTCGCGCGGATCATCGTATTCGGCCTGACACGAGGGACACATCGTGAACGGCTTCATCGAAGTATGGGCGCGATCGTATGGCAGCGCCTCGATGATACTGAAGCGGGGGCCGCAGTGCGTGCAATTAGTAAACGGATAAGCGTAGCGCCGGTTGGACGGGTCGAAAATATCACGAAGGCAATCCGGGCACGTCGCGATGTCGGGCAGGATGAGCGCCGATTTCCTTGTGGAATTGTCGCTCGCGCGGATTTCAAATTTCGTGTGGCCCACCGCATCCAGCCAGCACGATTCAAGGCTTTGAATGAAGCTATGCGCCGGCTTTTCTGAATCCAGCCGGCATAAGAAGCTTTCCAAGGCGACACGCGGTCCTTCCAATTCAATGAAAACCCCGCAGGAAGAATTATTGACCCAGCCGGTCAGTTGGAGTTTTTCAGCCAGGCGAAAAATAAAAGGCCGGAACCCCACGCCTTGCACGGCCCCGCGAACCGTGATTTTGAGCCGGACGATTGGAGCAGCCGGAAGATGCGGAACCAACTCCCGATCAAGCCGGGGACGCCGGACGGAATGGAGCAAAAGACGTGGCATCACGGAAATAGACTACGGCATGGCACGACTGCCAGCTTTCCTGAAGTTGGCCAGCACTTGGCAATTATTGTTTCGCTGGCTTACAAAACATGGCTGCCAGCCGGTTGATTTCGGCAATGGCTTTCTGACAGCCCGCTTCAGTTTCCGTTGAAAAATCGGTGCCGAATCCGAGTTGCATTGCGGGAATGGTCAGCCACCACGCTTCGGGTGAATGTCCAAAGACGTCACGCGCCAGCGCCAGCATGGTTCGCGGGTCGGCGGCGTGCGCCATGAGTTGCGAGGTTTCGCCGGGGACAAGCTGGCGAAGCTTGACGCCGCTCACCTCATCCACGGCGGCATCCACAAAAACCACACGCCGGGCGCGGGCGATGGGATCGGCATATTCGGGAGAAAGTTGCTGACAGACGAGTGTGCGCACGCCGGGCAGGCGCAGTTCTTCAATGGACTCAGCCACGCGTGGACCTACGCCGTCGTCGCGGCGCAGAGGATTGCCGTAGCCAATGACGAGCAACTCGTCCTCAACCGCCATCCGAACTTCATTCTTCATGTTTAAAATGTCGCCGGCGGAGAAGCCCAACCAAACTTCTCCGCCGGCATTGTTTTGTCCCACCCAACAAGGACAAATTGTTCAGTCGCGGGTCACTTCCTGCAACACTTGACCGTTGGAAGCCACGAGTTTCACATGCAAAGGCATCTGTCCGACCGCATGAGTCGAGCAGCTCAGGCACGGGTCGTAGCAGCGGATCCCATGCTCGACGCGGTTGAGCATCGGCTCGGGAATTTCATGATTGCCGCGGATATAATGCCGGGCGATCTGCGCGACAGTCTGGTTCATCGCCAGATTGTTCTGGCCGGTGGCCACGATAAGATTGATCTTTTTCAACAGTCCGTTGCGATCCACGGTGTAATCGTGGAACAGCGTGCCCCGGGGAGCTTCACTGGCTCCCACGCCGCGCAGACTGTTGATACCGGCATCCGCACGGAGGTAATTGCTCGAAAGCTCATCGTCCGCCAGGTATTGCTCGACAAACTCGATGGATGCCAGAATTTCAATCAACCGCGCGTAGTGATACAGGAACGAAGAGGTCACCGCGCCGCGGCCAAGCTTCTTGAACTTCTTCAGCTCCTCGTCCGCCTGCGGCACGCCCATCTGTTCGCAGACATTCAACCGGGCGAGCGGCCCGACGCGATAAATGCCATCCGGAAATCCGAGCGGCAGATAATATGGCGACTTGAGATAGGACGTATTTTGCACCGCTTCGCCGATATATTCCTGATAACTCGCTGCATCAATCTGGTCGGCGATGACACTGCCGCTGCTGTCCGTGAAACGCAGCTTGCCACCATGATGTTCCCAGGAGCCATCCGGCGTGACGAGCCCCATGAACAACGACTGGAAGTTGCCGAAAATCTGGACTTCGCGTCCATGCGTCTTCAGCATTTTCTTGAACAGATCAAGCGCCACCTTGGTGGTTGCGTAGGCTTCGGGCAGCCACGCCCTGATCTTTTCACGACCTTCGGAAGTAAGGCTGCTCCGCACACCGCCAGGCACCGCCCAAGCCGGATGAATTTTTTTGCCGCTGAGGACTTCGATGATTTCCTGGCCAAACTGGCGCAGACGAATGCCGGCACGAGCGAGGTCGGTATTGGAATTGATGAGACCGAACACATTCCGTTGCGCCGGCGGCGTATCCCAGCCGAGCAGGAAATCCGGGGCGCTCAGATGGAAGAAGCTCAACGCGTGCGATTGGATGAACTGGCCAAGGTTCAACAGCCGGCGCAGCTTGTCGGCAGCAGGCGGAATGCTGACGGCCATGAGGGCGTCGCCGGCCTTGGCCGAGGCGAGCGTGTGGCTCACCGGGCAGATGCCGCAGATGCGCTGGGTAATGCCAGGCATTTCAGGATACGGCCGGCCTTCGC
>JAJXXI010000058.1 GCA_021781185.1 bacterium | reverse complement strand
CTTCGGCAGCGAGCGGCAAAATGTCATCAAAGCCTGTGACCACGTCCGAAACAGCCCGCTCATCGGCCCGAGGATTCCCGTTCACGGCCTGCTGCTCGACATCGAAACCGGCAGGCTCGACTGGGTGGTGAACGGCTATGAGACTCCGGCCAAGACCGCGCCGGAATTGATGCCGAAACTCGACAGTCCAATATTGGAGCCGCTGGGTTCGTTCAAGGATTTCGTGATGGGCGAGATGAAGTTTCCTGAAACGAAAATCGGCGAGGTGGCGGCCAAAGTGCAGGAGCAAATCCAAGACATCCGTCCGGTGATCGAATCGGCGCAGAGAGCGGCGGGGCAAATCGCGGATTATGCCAGGAAATGCCGGCCCAATTCACCTGCGCCGAAGTCCTCGCCGCCACCCATTCAACCGCGTCCGACGGTTAAAAAATAGTCAGCCGATACTTCCCCGCCGGTAATCGTCCATGCGCCAGCGCAAAAACGGCGTGCTATGCCGTGGGGTCGCTTTGTTTCGCAACGGCCAGAGTTTTTTAAAATCCCGCTCCAGCTTTCGCAAGTCGCGGATGCCATCCTGGGCGAGTCGTTTTGCCAGCAGTGTTTTCCCAGCGGCAACCGCCTGCTGCCACAGCATGAACTGGCACGATTGCGCGGCCATCCGCGCCGCCAGCCCCAGTTCCCAAGCCAGTATTTTCCCGGCCTGAGTTTGCGGCTTGGCCCGCCTGAGCCGGTTACGCTGCTTTTCGATCTCACAAAGCGTGGCGCGGATTTTTATCGGCGGGATTTTGGCAAACCACTTCAGCCCATTTCGACAGAACAATTCACGGTCCTGCGGCCGGTGAGCGGCGATGACCGTGCCCAGCGGAGTTTCATTCAAAGCCTTTACGCCGAGCTTCTGATGCGCCGATCCAAGGTTGATGGCGGCGCTGGCAATTGCGCCGGTGGCATCCGCAAACACATCCCGATTCAAAGCGGAAAGCAGTCTTTTTTCATCGGGAGCTTTGGCTGTCCAGGCCAGTGCCGCACCGGCGGCCAGCAACGGCCAACTCACGGCCGGCGGCTGCGGGTGGCCGCCATCGCCCCAATCGGTGATCAAGTATCCGAGAGCGCCATGTTTTTTGCCGGCCTTGGCTGCGGCGCAGAGATTTGCCATCGCGTTGTCATGTTTGCCGATCAGCGTCTGCCAGGTGGACGTGCCGGGACAGACGTAGAAAGGAATGCCGGCTTTGGCAAACTTAGCCGCTTCCGTGTCAAAGGGATGATCCGCCTCGTAGCCCCAGTTTAACACAACGATGTTTTTGGGAAGCTCGCGGATTAACTGCGGATATTTCAAAATGATGTCGCCCCAGAACATCATGGTTTTGCCGCGCCGAGAAACTTCCCGGTGAATCCGCTTCAGGAAATCCAGATAGACACGGCCTTTGCCCCTGGCGGCGCAAAGTTTTTTGCTCCGGCCTTTGCCCAGATCCCAGGTTTCGTCGCAGCCCACATTGAAATACGAGCTGGAGAAGTTTGGCAGCAGTTCGGTGTAAAGTCCGCGCAGGAAGGGCAGGGTGCCGGGATGATTGGGCGCGAGTGTGGTGGGACGCCGGAGAAAATCCTTTGTGTCTGCCTCGTAAGGTTCGGAGAACTCCCCCAGTTTTTTCAGCCGCGGGTCGTTGAGGAAATAGCGCAGGTGGCCGAAGGAATTCTGGTTGGGCACCAGATCAATGCCGAGGTCGCGGCAGCGGCGGTCGAGGATTTGAATTTCTTTCGCCGTGAGCGCGCCCCAGCTTTGCCAGACGGATCGGTATTTGCGATAGGCAAAGGTGTGTTCCGTGTAGAGCTGCAGTTCGTTGATCTTGAAATCGGCCAGTTTTTCCGCAAGGTCAAGCAGCGTGGCCAGCCTCGGCACGCGACCGCGTGAGACGTCCAACATCACGCCGCGTCGGGCAAATTCCGGCCAGTCACGGATTTTCAAACAGGGCAGGCGACGTCCATATTCACGGAGCAATTGCCGCAGGGTTGCCAGGGCAGCATGCAGCCCGCCAGCTTCGCGAAACGAAATCTCAATTCCTTTGGGGGAAATCGCGAGCGTGTAGGCCTGCGGATGATCTGGTGGAGATGCGGCATTGGGATTGATCCGAATGGCATGCCATGAATTTTCAAGGGGCAGCATGAACGTGCCACGCTGGCATTCAAGTGATCTAGGCAGGGGCAGCAGGTTTAATTTAATGCGGGCAGGCATTGGCACTTAGTTAGCCACAAATGGCCGCCCGATTAAACTTGAAAGCATTTTTGCCGGCGAAGTTTTTTAACTCCGGCAGAACGCAAATCATTTCTAAAAACAATTTTACTGGGAAAGGCTGCGGTGGAAAATCTGCCAGCCGTAGCCGGTCAACTCGAAATTCGGGAGGACAGTATCAACTGGAATGGGCTGGTTGCTAATTTTTACCGGCTCAAACCCCCCGGCGTCCGAAAGCTCCACCGAGCCGCCCACGCGTTGGTTGGAAAGGTTGATCAAGACGAGAAACTCATCCTGGGCATCCCTGCGCAGAAAGCTGACGATCTCTCCGCTGGCCGTATTCCCCTGCCAGACAACGTCTCCGCTCGTGAACGCGGCATTTTGCTTCCGAAGCTGGATGAGATCTCGATAAATGTCGCGCAGAGGCGGACGGCCGCCGGGATGCCAGAAGACCGGCATTTTTTCAAACAAGGCTGGATCAGCCGACTCGGTGGCATCCCCCACTTCCATGCCGTTGTAGAAAAGCGGAACCCCGTCCAACGTCAACATGAGCACCTGGGCCGCGAGCGCGCCATTGATGCCATAGCGGGCCACCGCCCGGGTTTCCTCGTGATTGTCGCTAAAGCGCAGATGCAATGCACCTTTGGGAAACTGCTGATAGGTGTGTTCCCATGATTCTCTCACGTAATAGGCGGGAACAACGCTTTTCATCACCAAATCCAGGGTGCTGATCAAGGCCCAGGAGGAATCCACATCGAATGCTTTTTGCAACAGTTCGGGTCTGGCCCCGGCGTCCGCGAGAATGATGACCTGGGGATTGATTTTCGCCAGATCGGCCCGGGCGGTTTCCCAGAAACTAACTGGAACCGTCGGAGCGACATCGCAACGAAAACCATCCACCCCGAAATCCTTCAGCCAGTATTCCATCATGCCGATCATGTAGTCTCGAACCTGGGGGTTTTTATAATTCAGTCCGGCCACATCGGTCCAGGCGGGGTCGGGCGGGATGATCGCACCATTGGTATCGTGAAGGTAAAAATCCGGGTGATTCATGAGCACGCTGTCCCACGAGGTCTGGCCGGCGACAATGTCCATGACCACTTTCATGTCGCGCTGATGGGCTTCCTGAATCAGCCGCTTGAAATCGTTCGTGGTGCCGTAGTCGGGGTTGATGGCATAGAAATCGCGCACGGCAAAGGGGCTGCCGATGGAGCCCTTCTTCATTTTTTCACCAATCGGCTGGATGGGCATCAACCACAGAACATTGACCCCGAGATCCTTTAATTCGTCCAACTGGGCGGTAATCCCATTGAGGTTCCCATCCCGGGAGAAGTTACGCGGAAAAATCTCATATACCACCGACTTGCGAAGCCAGCCGGGTGTCGTGCGAATGATCGAAGTGTTCGTTTCCGCAGCGCATATGCCAACGAGGCTCATCATCAGCCAGCCAATGAAAGCCACCGCGAGCAGCCACTGCCTTTTCGATTGAATTATCTTCATGGAATTTAGGGGTTGGGTTGATCCTGTGTGCAGCATGTTTTCATGCCTGCGTTCTTAGGTGACAAAACCGACCCTACCAGAACAGCGCATAGGTGTCCACTGGCACAAACATGCCGTTCCGAGGCTGATAACCCGCCGGGGAGAATCCAAGATTGATGGCCGCGCAGTGACGCTTACTTGGCAATCATGCCGCTGTTACGGGCGTAATTAAACAGCCCGCCGGCATCCACCACCGGGCGAACGTCGCCGAGCGGTTTGAAGGAATACGCTTTGCCAGTGGCTTGAACGGTGACAGTCGCCTGGTCGAGATCCACAGTGACGACGTCACCCGTCTTCAAAATATCGCAGAGCCGGTCTGCGCATTCGCAGGGATAGAGTTCACCGGTGGCCACGCAGTTGCGGAAGAAGATGCGTGCAAAACTTTCAGCCAGAACCAATTCACAATTTGCCGATCCCATGGCGATGGGCGCGTGTTCGCGGGAACTGCCGCAGCCGAAATTTTTGCCGGCAACCACGATGGGATATTCACTGTCGAGCTGGCCTTCCTTGACGTAGCGGTTTGGATAAAGCGAGTCGGGCAGGCCGGCGAGCGCATGGCTGCCAAGCTTTTCGTATTCCTCGGCAATGGTGGGCACAAGGTTCAAAAACTGCGCGGAAATAATCTGGTCAGTGTCAATGTTATCACGAACAACATACACAGGGCCGGTAAAAACGGATTTCGTCATGGCCTGAATGTGGCGTTTACGGGCGCGATTTTCAATCAGATTTCGATCGTTGGTTCCTCTGGATGAGGAGGCGGGGGCGGACGCTGCCCTCGTTTGCGCAACGCAATGACAGCCACAACACAGCCCGTCCAGGTCGGCAGCATATCGGTCACTGGCACGAGTTCGACAACGAATGTAGGCAGAAGCAGCAGGTGAAATCCCAGTATCCACGCCGTCAAAACCATGGCCACCAGGTCTATCGCCTGGTCAACCACCACCCAGCCGAGCGGGCCGAGCACCAGTTGCAGGCCGTCGGCCGTCGCCGCCACAAGCAACGCGAGGATGATCCGCCACCGGGTCAGTGGCGGCACGCGGAGGACGGCATTCAGCTTTTCTGACAGTTTCATCCAACGGAATTAAAACCAATCAGCTTGCTGCGATAAAGCCTCTTTCTTAAAGTATCGCGTGCTCGACATCAAATTGATCCGCGAAAAGACTGATTTTGTCCGCCAGCGGCTCGCCACGCGCGGGGCTGGGGATGAGACAAAGATTGACGAACTGCTCAAGCTCGACGAACAACGCCGCAAATTTCTGGCCGAGGTTGAGACCCTGAAATCGCAACGCAACCGCGTAAGCAAGGAAATTGGTGCGTTGATGGGCCAAAAGAAGCTGGCCGAGGCCGAGGCGAAAAAAGCCGAGACCAAGGATTTAGGCGACAAGATTTCCGCGCTCGACAAGGAGGCCGCCGCCGCCGAGGTGGCCCGCGATGCGCTGATGCTGCAATTGCCCAATCTGCCGCATGAGTCGGTTGTCGTCGGCAAAAGCGCCGAGGAGAACCCCGAAATCCGCGTTCACGGCACGAAGGTCAATTGCGATTTCAAACCCAAATCGCACGTGGAACTTTGTGAATCGCTGAAGCTGGTGGATTTTGCCCGTGCGGCAAAACTGTCCGGGAGTGGCTTTCTGCTCTACACAAACTGGGGCGCACGGCTGGAACGGGCGCTGATTTCCTTCCTGCTGGATCTGCACATCATGCAGCACGAATACACGGAAGTCTCGCCGCCGTTCATGGTCGGCGAACATTGTCTCGTCGGCGTTGGACAGTTCCCGAAATTCAAGGATCAATATTACGGTGTTGCGGAAGGTGACGACGCGAAAAATCTCGGCAAACTTTATCTGGTCCCCACGGCGGAAACGCCGGTGGCCAACATTCATCGCGAGGAAATTCTGGCGGAGAAGCAGTTGCCCGTTCGTTACTGCGCCTACACGCCGTGTTTTCGCGGCGAAGCCGGTGCGGCGGGTGTCGGCACGCGCGGCATGATCCGCGTCCACCAGTTCGACAAGGTGGAATTAATCAAAATCGTCAAACCAGAGCACGGTTATGACGAACTGGAAAAGATGGTGGCGAATGCGGAAAAGGTTTTGCAACTGCTCGGACTGCATTACCGCGTCATCATGCTTTGCACCGGTGACATGGGCTTTGGCAGCGCGAAAACCTATGACATCGAAGTGTGGGCACCAGGGCAGGG
>JAJXXI010000485.1 GCA_021781185.1 bacterium | reverse complement strand
CGACCATTTGGGCGCGTTGGTGGAGCCGGGAATTTTCTCATTCTGTTCCAGCACCACGGCGCGGACGAAGTTCTTTTGCGGCAGGAGAAGTTCCTGCTGCCCGTCGCCGTCCACGTCAGCCGAGGCCAGCCACGGTTGCTCCATCGCGCCGCCGGGCGGATCCACATCCATCTCGTCAAACGTGCCGTCCTTCTTTTGCAGCAGCACCTTGACCTTCTCATAGGGCATGAGCACCACCAGGTCTGCCAATCCGTCCTGGTTCACATCTTGAATGGCAAACGTGGCCGGGTTCGCCTTGAAGCTGGCGCTCAATTTTTGCGTGGTGGTCTTGCCATCTGCCGTGAAAGTGACGAGCGAACGGGCGCCATCCTTGTCCACAATGACCGCCAGCGTGGGCTTGGCACCGTGCTTGAGCGGGCCGATCGTCATGGCCAGCGGTTTGCCATCCAAGGGCAGCGGCGTGGGAAATGGCAGCCGGCCATGTTTGTCAAATTGCGTGGTGGCGACGGAGTTTTCATCGCGGCTCAACAGAAAAACTTCCGGTTTGCCGTCCTGGTTCCAGTCCGACACCGCAATTTGGGAAACCCCGGCGAGACAGGGAAACGTTTTCGGGGCCGCCAGCGTGCCGTCCGCCTGCTGGAGATAGACGGAAATCTGGCCGCTTTCCGGCTCGGCCACGATCAGGTCTTCGCGGCCATCGCCGTTTACATCCGCCCACAGCACGCCGCGCTGCGCGGCATCCGTCTGGTTGAGCGGCAGGATCTGGAACTGGCCGTGCTTGAATTTACCCGACAACGTCTCCGCCGGCTCACGCACGAACTGCGACACCTCCGCGCGGCCCGTAGCCTGCACGATGGTGGCCAGATAATTCGTCTTGTCTTCCGCCAGATTGTCCAGCCAGAACGCGCGGATGGGCGGCATCTTGAAATAAATTTCCGGATCAAGCTGGCCGTTCTCGTTTTGCCGGCGCAAGCGGAACGGATAAGCACTGTCAAAATCCACAAAAACCAAATCATTGCGACCGTCACCATCCACATCCGCAATGGCAATCGCCTTGGGCGTCCCTGAGTAAGCGATCTTTTGCGGCTCGGCCAGCTTATGATCCTTTTTCTCCGCGAAGAAATAGGCGTAACCGCTGTCGCCCAGCACCACCACGTCCGGCAGGCCGTCGCCGTTCAAATCACCCACGGCAAGCGCGTTGGGACTCAACATGCCGTCATCCAAATGCCAGCGTTTCGAATCGCTCCAGCCATTGGTGCCGAGGTTATAGCGAATGACCAGATCCTTCCCGTCGCCGAAATAGATGAGGTCGGGCCGTTTGTCATCATTGATATCCTCCACCGCCAGAGCGGCGATGCGTTCATCCGTCGGCACCGAATCAATGCGGAACCGCGAGCCGGGCGGCAGCTCGTTGATTTCCAGCTTGCGCGTGGGCATGGCATCGGCGCGGTTCGTCTTGCCGGTCATGTTGTAGAGCAGGTTGATTTTGGAGCGCAGATTGTTGGCCACGATGATGTCGTTCAATCCGTCGCCATCCAGGTCCGCGACGCGGAGCTGGGAAATCTGCTGGTCAATCGGAAAAATCTCCGGACCGGTAAAACCGAAGAGGTTGGTGGCCGGGGCCGCCGGGGCGGAAAAATGAACAACAAACGCCAGCGCCGCCGCCGCGCCGGAAAGCAGTTTCAACAAACGATTCATGCCGCGAAACCTGCCAGCGACGAAAGAAATTGGCGAGATTATTCGCGCACATCGGCAGCGCCAAATTGGCAGAACCCAAATCCATTCACCGGCTTTTCATCCGCCTCAATCGCCAATGAAATGCAGCGCCACGCGCCGGGAGTGGGGCCGGGTGCGGTGTTCCCACAGGTAAATCCCCTGCCACGTGCCCAAGGTCAGCCGGCCCGCGTGAACCGGCAACGAGAGATTCACCGTGGTCAACGCCGTGCGAATGTGCGCCGCCATGTCGTCGTCACCCTCGGCAGTGTGGATGAAGAGCGGATCGCCATCCCGGACCAGCCGCGCAAAAAAAGCGTCCAAGTCGCGGCGCACGTCGGGGTCGGCGTTTTCCTGAATCAACAACGAGGCGGATGTGTGCTGTAGATGCAGTGTGAGCAGACCTTCGTGAAAATGGTTGCCCGCAATCCATCGCTCCACCAACGCCGTGAATTCCACCAGGCCGCGACCGCGCGTGGCGATGGCGAGTTCATGAAAAGATTGACGCAACATGGACAGACAGCCGGGTTGAGGGGGTGGTGGCTTATGGAAGTTTGGATTATCAGCAGCGCAGTCGAATCCAATTATCCATCAATCCAGTTTTACGGATTCATGGGCGCACCTTTTTCCGCGAGCAGCTTTTCCAGGTCCGGATTGCGCGGCTGCCCGGCCGCCAAAGCCTTCTGGTAATGCCAGCGGGCCAGTTCGGGCATTGGCGGTGTTTGGCTCAGGTAAACCACCGCCAGGTTGTTCTGGGCCGGCGCGTAGTTCGGGTTGATTTGAATGGCCCGGCGTAACGCTGTTTCCGCCTGTCTTCGCTGGCCCATCTGGCTCAAAGTGAGTCCGAGGTAATTCTGGATTTCGGGATTGTTCGGATCCAGTTGCGCCGCGCGGCTCAAGGCATTGAGCGACTCCTCATATTTCTTTTGGCGGAATTTGAGCATGCCCAGCGTGGAAAGGTTGTAAGGATCGTTGGGGCTTTGCGCGAGGGCGGCGGCGATATGCTTCGCAGCCTCGGTCAGCTTGTCCTGTTGCAGTTCAATCATGGCGAGGTTTGCCAGCGCCAGGCCGTTGTTCTGATCGCGTTCCAAAATCTTTTGGTAATCCGCCTCGGCCTGGTCAAATTCCTGACGGGCAAAATGACTCTGGGCGGAAGCCGCCAGCGCGGCGGTGGCTGCCGACATTTCCGGGGTAGGTTTTGAAGCCACGCCGGAATTGGCCGGGTTCGGCGAACCCGCCCGCAACAACGCCAGCTCCTCCGGTGTGAACGGAACTGGTTGCGCCTCGGCCACAGCCAGCCGCGATCGCAAGGTTGCCACCTCGGAATTCAGCGCGTCCAACTGCCCGGTCAGCAAGGCATCCGTTCCGCCGGCCTTTTGCCGGCTTTCCCGGTCCAGCCGCCCGGTCAAATCGTCTCGCTCCTGCGTCAGGTCGCGAATGCGAGCTTCATAGGCCACGGCACTCACGCTGGCATTGGTGGATGACAACAGGTGCTGGAGCTTGCGTTCCAGCGTCCTCTTTTCAAGCGCGGCAATTTCCGCTGCGGACTGAAGTCTGGCAATCTGCTCGCGAGCCCGCTTCAATTCAACGCCCGCATTGCCGGCGTCTGCAGAATCATTCCCACCGGCGCGCAACGCGGCCAACTCGCCTTTCAACGCGGCATTCTCCGTCCGCAACGCGACCAGATCAGCCTGATTAGTTCCGGCATTGCCGGCATTTTGACGAAGGTGTTCCAATTCGGCGGCCAGCAATTCGGCGCGGGCGTGTTCCTCATTAAAATTTTTGACGGCAGCGGCGCGGTCCAGCCGGGCCATGGCAATCGCATTCGTATCTGCCACCAGCACGCGAACATAGTTGGTGACCATGACCGGACGGTTGTTGTCGGCAAAAACGGCGGCCAGATTGGTGACTTCCACCGGACGGCTGTTGGTAACGATCACCGAAACCACATTCGTGACGTAACGCGTCACTGCGCCGGCCGCCCCGCCTCCTGCCTGGCTGACCTTGAGCAAATCATTTTCTTTCATGAGCCAGCGGATCTTTTCCTGGGCCCGGGCCAGTTCGCGAGGATCCACGGCCGCCGGCTGAACGGAAAGCGCCTCTTTGAGCTTGGCCTGCAACAATTCATTCGCTGACATGGCAGACTGCAAGCGGGCGCGCAGATTATCCAATTCACCGGCGGCAGGCGGACTGGCCGCCGCCAGTGCGGCGTCGGATTGGGCCGGCGTTTTATTTGCGGGGGCGGCGACCGCATGTGCCGGCACCTGCTTTTTTAAACCGACAATCTTTTCCGAAATTTGATTCAGCCTGAAATTAACGATGTTCGGATTCCAATCCGGATAGCTGCGTTGAAATTGCTGCAAAGATTTTTGGGCATCCGTGTAAGCGGCGAGCGCCTCGCCGGCATCCCCGGTCTCGGCCAGATGATCCGCCCGTTGGATGAGCCCGTAAATGCCGATGTAGTTGTCATCGGCCTGCTGTTGTGCCTGGGCGTTGACCAGCGACGCCGCGAACAACCCGGCAGCGACCAAGAATGCTTTCATGCCCAAAAACTGCCAGACAACCCCGGCTTTAGCAACCGCTGCCGCGTCACGCAACTGTCACCCGAGGAACGGTTGACCGCCAGGATTAGTTCTGCTACCGTTCCGCGAGTTGCGCATGAAAACCGCGTTAAACCAGCATGTGCTCGTGCTGAACCGGCTCTGGCAGGCGGTCAACGTCTGCACCGCCCGCCGGGCGCTCACGCTTCTCTTTCAGGGCCACGCCCAAGTGGTGATGAACAATGCCGACGGCTCGTTCCGCACCTTCAGCTTTCAAGAATGGCGCGATGTTTCCACCGACGGCCCCCAGGATGAGGTTGTTCACGCCATCTCCTTCCGCATCCGCGTGCCCAAGATCATTCTGCTCTTCATGTATGACCGGATGCCGAAGAAGGAAGTCAAATTCACCCGCCACAACATCTTCGAACGCGACAAGGACACCTGCCAGTATTGCGGAAAGATATTTGAGCGCAAAGACCTGAACCTCGACCACGTCATACCGCGTGACCGCGGCGGGCCGACGACATGGGAAAACATTGTCTGCTCCTGCATTCCCTGCAACACGCGCAAGTCCAACCGCACCCCGTTCGAGGCCGGCATGAATCTGGTGCGCAAGCCCAAACGTCCCAAGTGGCGTCCCTTTGTGCAGATCAACTTCACCCTGCACCGGCACGATAGCTGGCGCCATTTTGTGGATCTCGCCTATTGGAACGTGGAACTAGGCGAGGACGCGGGAACGCAGCCGGAGCATTGACTTCGCGGCCTCCGCAGTTAGCATCTATCCATTGGCGTGCTCGTCTATCGGTTAGGACACGGCCCTCTCAAGGCTGAAAGACGGGTTCGATTCCCGTGCGCGCTACCAAAATTCATTCCATCAAGCAAAATCAAGGCTTTCGTGAGTTTTTCAGGTTTCCAAAACGGCCAACTGCTAACACTAACTGCTAACAAGTGCGGTTAAATCCGGCTATGTTTCCCGATGTCTTGCAAGCTGGTTTCCGGCGATTCTCCGCAACCGCGCGCCCGCTTGCCGGATGAGGATCTGGGCGAAATCGGCAAAGATGCGCCAGTCGCGATTTTCGTTGGCATCGGCCAGGGTGCTGCGGGCGGTGGGTTGGCGGATGCCGGCGTGGTAGAGTTTCGGGCCAAAGGACGCCAGGCAGGTTTCGATGTCGCGCAGACTTTCGCGCCACGTCAGTTGGGCGAAGGCCAGCACGAGGAACTGTTCGTAAGCGGGGAATTTGCGGACGCGGCGGTTGCCGTGGTAACGGGCGACACACTTGTCGAACTCGTATTTGGGGAGGAAGTCGAGGAGTTGGGCGAAGACGGTGCGACCTTCGTTCATCAGGTGAAAAACCGCAGGAATGCGGGGAGCCACCCTCAAGAAATCGTCGCAAAATTGAAATCAAAAAATGGCCGGACGGCGGTTTTATCCAGTTTTTACAATGGTGAAACCCATGAGGTTCTTTCAAAACCCCGATTGGTTGGGGAATATTATTGATTTGTTTGAACGGAAAGGCGGGCGGCGCGTCTGTCTTTCATGGCTGACCTGACGACGATTTTCCACCAGCTGCAACGCCAGCTTTTCCCCACGGTCACGGCCGAACTCGGGCCGTTGAGCGCCTTGGACCAGCAATTCTGCGAAGTCATGGCGCTCACCGATCTGGGGCGTTTCACCCGCCGCTACGCATGGTGCGGCAACGGTTGTCCGCCCTGTCC
>JAJXXI010000185.1 GCA_021781185.1 bacterium | reverse complement strand
CTGGTTTCGAAAGGTGTTCACCGTGCCGGCGGGCGTGAGCGTCACCCAGGCCACGGCGACCATGACGGCAGACAACTCATTCACTTTATATGTCAACGGACAAGCCGTCTTGAGCGGCACAAGTTGGAGCCAGACCTATCAAACCGACATCTCCAGTCTGTTGGTGCCTGGCACCAACGTTTTGGCGGTTGCGGCGGTGAACGGCGGCACCAGTCCGAACGCGGCGGGGCTGATGGGCGCGTTTGATCTCAAATTCAGCAACGGCCAGACCAACAGCTTTCAAACAGATGGTTCCTGGATCTCCGCGAATCAACTCTTCGCCAATTGGAACCAGACTCATTTCGTTTCATCGGGCTGGTCTAATGCGCTTGTGACTGGACCCTATGGCATGAGTCCGTGGGGCAGTTTTGTTGCCAGCGCAAAGATATATCACGCGGCAACCATGTTGCGGAAGGATTTCAAATTATCCCAATTGCCGTCGCGCGCGATCCTGTATGTCACCGACCAGGGCTTGGTGGAGCCGCACCTGAATGGCGTGAGGGTCGGCAACGATTGCTGGACTCCGGGTTGGACCGATTACAACCTGCGGCTTTATTATCAGGCCTACGATGTGACTTCACTGCTTCATCAGGGACCAAACACCTTGGGCGCGATACTTGGAGATGGCTGGTATTGTGGCAATATTCGATCTTCAGCCGGAGTCCTCCAGAACAATTATGGCACAAAGTTGCGGCTGCGCACGGAACTGTATCTGTTTTACGCCAGCGGAACCAATCAGGTAATCGTCAGTGACGGTTCCTGGAAGGCTGGCTTTGGACCGATTCTCGCCGATGACAGATTCGACGGCGAAACCTATGATGCACGGCTCGAACAGTCAGGCTGGGACAGCCCTGGATTCAGCAATGCTTCCTGGTCGAACGTGACGACCGGGGCGGAACATTCGCCCGTGATTCAGGCGTATCCAGAGGAGCCGGTGCAGACAAACCAAGCCTTGGTTCCGGTCAGCATCACTCAACCACGGCCTGGTCTGCATGTGTTTAATTTCGGCCAAAACATAGCCGGCTGGGCGCGTTTGCAAGTGACCAACCAACCGGCCGGAACGCGGATCGTCATGCGGTTCGGCGAATGGCTGAATCCTGATGGAACGGTCTATCGGGACAATCTGCTCTCGGCCCAGGCGACGGATACTTACATCTGCAAGGGCGGAGTGGAAACGTGGGAACCGCATTTTACTTATCACGGCTTTCAATATCTGGAAGTGCAGGGACTGGCGCAGGCACCCACCACTAATACATTGACGGCTGTGGTGGTGCATTCAGCACTGCCGGAGGTCGGTTCCTTCCAATGCTCCAATCCCCTGATCAACCAGATCAATTCGAATATGCTCTGGTCATTGCGGGGCAACTATTTCGATGTTCCCACCGACTGTCCGCAGCGTGATGAACGCGATGGCTGGTGCGATGGACTTGAAATCATGCGCTCCGGAATGTTCAACTTCCAGGCAGAGAGTTTTTACAGCAAATGGGATCAGGACATCGTGGATTCCAAGGCCCGAGTGACCATTCCCGATTGCGCACAAATGGCGCCGGTCATAGTGACGGGCGCAGGTGACTCGCAATTCAGCTCCGGATGGCAGGATGCTGTGGTATTTGTGCCTTATTGGCTTTATCACACTTACGGTAATCTTCGCCCGGCACAGCGATCCTACACCGACATGGTGAGCCACATGAATTATTACGCCGCCCATTCGAGCAATTTCATTGGTTCGGGTGGCACTTATGGCGACTGGCTGGCGATTGATGGTTCGACGCCCCTACAGTTGATTTCGACGGCGTTTTATGCCCGATGTGCCGATATGATGGCCGAAATGGCGCAGGCATTGGGCAAAGCTTCGGACGCCGCGAGCTATGGCCTCCTCTTCACGAACATTTGTTCCGCTTTTCAGGCCAACTTCGTCACGAGCGATGGCACGGTGGGATCGGGATCGGAAGGGTGTTATGCGTTGGCGCTGGATTTCAATCTGCTTACGCCGGCTCAAAGAGCCCTGGCGGCGAACAAACTGGCGGCGGCGGTTAGTGCCCGGGGCGTCCATCTCTCAACCGGCATGGTGACTACGCATCTGTTGCTGCCCGCCTTGACCCGCATTGGCCGCACTGACCTCGCCTATCAAATGTTGGAAAAGACCGATTATCCGTCCTGGGGTTACTGGATTCATCTAGGCGCCACCACCATGTGGGAGAATTGGAGTGCTGTAAATGCTGATGGGACCATTAACACCAGTGATTATCCCTCACTATCTTTGAATCATGTAAATTTTGGAGCCTGTGAGGAATGGTTATACCGGGACATACTCGGTATTGACCAACTACAGCCTGGCTTCACGAAGATTCTGATCAGCCCGCAAATCGGCGGCGGTTTGACTTGGGCACAGGGAGCTTACGACTCCATTCAAGGACCTATTGCTTCTGCGTGGCGACTCACCAATAACCTGCTCACGCTTCAGGTAACAATTCCGGCCAATACGACGGCGGAAATTCGGGTGCCCACCATAAATGCCGCCGCCATCACCGAAAGCGGTGTGCTGGCGGCCAGCGCACCGGGCATCACTTATATCGGCGCTTCAAACAACGCGGCCATCTTTACCGTCGGCTCCGGCAATTACACTTTTTTATCACCGTTTTCTATTCCCGTGGAGCCAAGCGTGACCGCCACGAATGCCCAAACCAGCACCCCGAACTGGGCGGTGGCATCCCCCAATCTGATTGCCGGGAAAATACCCGGCAATTTTGACACCAACGTCGGCGATAGCTTCACTGCGGATGGTTTGGGCGGCCATAGCAATGGCGGCTTGGTAACAATGACGGATGGTATTATTGGAACAAGCATAGGGTCAGGGGCATCGTGCGGTGGTGCCGGCCAGGGTGGCGCCACATTCATCACTTACATCCCCACCAACGGAACATGGACGCTGACTAACATTGTGGTTTACACCGGCTGGCCGGATTATGGACGAGCCGGTCAATTTTATAACATCTCCTATGCTCTCTTGTCGGATATCAACACGTTCATCCCATTGGCCAGCGTATTTTACAATCCGAATTTCGACAGCGGAACACCTTGGGCTACCCGGGTAACAATATCACCGCCGGCCGGCCAGACCGTGCTCGCCTCCAATGTTGCAGCCGTCCACTTCGACTTCACTCCGCAAGGAAGCCGAGACTTTGGTTATTCCTCCTACACTGAAATCGTCCTACAGGGCGCAAACTTGCCTCCGGCAATTTCCCCGGCAACCAATCCTACTAACATGACGTTTCAAGTGATGGCTAAGAATTTGACGCTCAACTGGCCTACCGATCATATTAGCTGGCGGCTGCAGGTGCAGACCAACAGTTTGCTCCGGGGACTCGGCACCAACTGGCTGGATATCGCCAACTCGACCAGCACCAACCAGATGACCCTGCCCATCAATTCAGTGAACGGTAGCGTCTTTTATCGATTAATCTATCCCTGAAATCTAAAAAATGAAGCGGGGTTTGTGGGTTTTTTGCCGCTGATTGCTGCCCGAGTGCCATCGCGCAAATCGAGCCTCTGTAGCTGGCGAATGAGTGCGGTAAAGTCAACGGTGTTGACAGATCACACAAGAATTTGATTCGAAATCAGGCAGACTCGGCATCGCGTTTGCACGCGGTCTTTCAACACCGTTGGTAAGGAGGCTTAAATTTCAGGGTTTTCAGGGAAAATGGAGCCTCCTTACGTCGGCTGCTACAATTTTTGAAAAAAGCTCAAAGGTTTGGTATTTTTGCCGCAAAAGGGCCCGGCGGCGGGAATCTGAGCCAGCACCGCGCCGGCAGATCCATTCCGTGCCGGTTTTGCGTTGAAAATTTCCTGCCCAGTTGGAACGACCGAACCTTGCCGCCACCGCCAAGTTCTGGCTTAATGCGCGCCGCTCATGAGCGCAGCAAAAAAAAGAAAAGAATCCAACCAGACTGAATTGTCCATTGAAGGCGCGCCGCCCGCCGCCGCAGACGCAACCAGTTCCGCGAAACCAAAACCAGCCGGGGCTGATGGCAACGGCACGGATCACGTCGTCGCCGAAATCGTTGAAGCCGTGGCGCACAAGCCGTTTGACCCGAAACAGCTCGCCGTGGGCCTGCACACGCGCGTGGACCGCGGCTTTCTGGACTACGCCAGCTATGTCATCCGTGACCGGGCCATTCCCAATCTCGCCGACGGCTTGAAGCCGGTGCAACGGCGCATTCTCTGGGCGTTGCATGAGAAGGACGACGGACGCTTCATCAAGGTCGCCAACGTCGTCGGCCACACGATGCAGTATCATCCGCATGGCGACGCATCCATCGGCGACGCCCTCGTGGTGCTGGCCAACAAGCGTTATCTCATCGAAGGCCAGGGCAATTTCGGGAACATCTTCACCGGCGATCCGGCGGCCGCCTCGCGTTACATCGAATGCCGTCTCACCGCGCTCGCGCGCACGGAAGTGTTCAATGATGCCATCACGGAATTCATCCCGAGCTACGACGGGCGCAACCAGGAGCCGGTGACCCTGCCGTGCAAACTGCCGCTGACCTTGATGCTGGGCACGGAAGGCATCGCGGTCGGCTTGAGCGCGCGGATTCTGCCGCACAATTTTCCCGAGCTGCTCGAAGCGCAGATCGCCATTCTCAAGCAGCAGCCGTTCAAGTGTCTGCCGGATTTTCCGACCGGCGGCCTGATGGATGCGCGCGATTATCAGGACGGCAAAGGCTCGGTGAAAGTCCGCGCCCGCATCAAAATCAAGGACGAATCCACCGTGGTCATCACGGAAATTCCGCCGACCACCACCACCGATTCGCTCCTCGGCTCCATCGAGGATGCCGTTCGCAAAGGCAAGTTGAAGGTCAAGTCCATCAATGATTTCACCTCCGAAACCGTGGAGATTGAAATCAAGTGCCCCCTGGCCGTGGAGGCCGAAAAACTGGTGGACGCGCTTTATGCCTTCACCGATTGCGAGACGACGATTTCCAGCCGCATCGTGGTCATCAAGGACAATCGCCCAGTGGAATTGACCGTGAGCGAGGTGCTCCAGGAAAACACCACCCAGCTCGTCGCCATCCTGAAACGCGAACTGGATTTGCGCGAGCAGCAACTGCTCGACGAACTGCATTACCGCACGCTGGAACGCATTTTCATCGAGGAACGCATTTACAAAAAGATCGAGCAGTGCAAAACGAACGAGGCGGTTGTCGCCTCGGTTTATGATGGCTTCAAGCCGTTCAAGAAGGAATTGATCCGCGACCTGGCGGATGCGGACGTGGAAAAGCTGCTGCAGGTTCGCATCCGCCGGATTTCGCTCTTCGACATCAGCAAGCATCGCGAGGAGATGGAGAAGACCCGGGCGGAACTCGACGAAGTCCGCAAAAATCTCAAGGGCCTGACCAAATATGTCATCGGCCATCTGGAGGCGCTGCTGGAAAAATACGGCAAACAATATCCGCGCCTGACCACCAAGTCCGCCCGCCACGAGGAAGTGGATGTGAAGGCCGTGGCGTTCAAGGGGTTCAAGGTCAGCTACGACCGCGAAACCGGCTACGTCGGCTACAAGGTCAACGGTGACGAATTCAAGCTCGAATGCACCAAGTTTGACAAGGTGCTGCTCGTGTTCCGCGACGGCACCTACAAGGTCACGGAGCTGCCGGAGAAACTGTTCGTCGGGCAGGAGCTGTTCTACTGCGGCTTGCCGGAGCGCGGACGCGTGTTCACCTGCGCCTACACGGACCGCGAGGCGAGCTATCTCAAGCGGTTCACGTTTGGCGGCACGATCCTAAACAAGGTTTATTCGTGTATCCCGGAGAAATCGCGCATTTTGTATTTCGCGCCGGAAACGCCGAAGCTGCTTTACGTCCGCTACAAGCCATCGCCGCACCAGAAGGTTTCGCAGCAGACTTGCGATCCAGCACAGGTGGATGTGAAGAC
>JAJXXI010000145.1 GCA_021781185.1 bacterium | reverse complement strand
GCCGGTCCAGCTTGCGCAACGTGTTCGGCTTGCGCCCGGTCTGGTCGGCGGTTTGGCCGACAGTGTCGAACATGCTCATGGTGGTGCTCTTCCGACGTGAACAATTTGGCTCCAGAGGCCCACGCAGACGTGAAACTTCCAAGCTGTGTCCGATCCTACCGGACAACTCCGCACACACTCACCATTCCCAAAGAATTATGCGCCGTTTATTGCTCCGGGCACGGGCAGAATCATCAAGCCGTCTGGCACAAATCTGCGGCAGCGGAGACGCTTTAGTGGTAGTAAGCGGCGGCACGTTTGAGCACCTGCTCGACCTCACGTTCGTCCTTGAATTGGATCAGCAGGTAAACGCCTTGGTTCCCAATGGCATCGAGGAGCGGCACGACTTCATCGGGTTCCACATTGACGACTTGCACGGATTTGCCGGCGGACAGGATGCGGCGGTAAAGTTCGTGCCAGCGTTTGTGGCCGCCCGTTTCGATGCCGGCCTGCGGCGTCCATTCGATGGCGTCCAACGGCGCGATTTCCAGCAGGGCATCCAGATGCACCATGGCCTGCGTGCCATCGAGGTGATAGAGCGAATGATCAAGCCAGTGGCATTGCGCCGTGAGCGCAGGCATGACGAAGCGGCGATACATCTTGGGCGAAAACATCGCCGAGGCGTCACACTGCACCTTGGCCACTTTGCCCGGGCCCCAGATGTAAAATGCGCCATACGCCGAACTGCCGTCGGGCAGCTTGATGAGATCGTAAATGCGCTGGTAGGCGGCGAACCAGACGTCGTTGATCTCCTGGATTTTCTGCTCCACCCACTCAGGCCGCTCAATCATGTCCATGCACAGCGTTTGCGCGCCGCGCAAGGACGAGAGCGCATCCATGTTCTCAATGAGGTCCGGGCAGGTGACGAGATATTGGTCCCGCGCCTGTTCCCGGCACCGGCGCAGGATGTCCTCGGTAAGCTTCCACCACGGGTTGGTTTCATCGAAGCGCAGTGGCGGCAGTTTTTCCGGCTCCAGTTCGTTCTCGATGCACGGGTGATACCAGACCGTGTCCTCGGCAAATCCGGGTTGCGACCCCAGAAACAGCGCCAGCGAACCCGGCCCCAGATCTGTCGTGGCGCTGGGTAGAATATCCAGCGGGAAAATCGAGCGGGAAAGCCGGTAATGATTTTCGGCGGCGCGAAAATCCGCGTGGCAATAGCGTGCCTCCAGCGTGGCCGGGCGCACCGGTGCCGCCATCGCTTCATGCACGCCGCAGCCCATTTCCGGCGCACCCCACATGCCGATCAACAGGCCCTCGCGTTTCCACCAGTCCACAAACCGGCGCTGCGTGTCATGCCAATTGGATTTCCACATCTTCAAGACCTTTTTTGTATTCCTGGAGTTATTCAAATTCAAACACCGGCTTCCGCTCAACGCATCGAGGCACTGCTCAGCACCACTTGCAATGCAGCCGTTTTGCCCGGTGCCAGGATGATTTTGCTCTGCTTCCCGTTGCCGGATTCCACGCAGACCATGTGCGCGTGTCCCGCCAGTGAACCGAACACGCCCTTAAGCATTGGCAGATCCTTGTCCGTGAACTGCCCGTGCCAATTAATCCTGTCCATCGAAACAACGGCTTTCTTCTTCTGCGCCACGGCCATGTCTATTTCCTGCTGCTGTGGGCGAAACTCAAAATTGTTTGCGCGCGACAAGATTTCCGTCGGCGAAAAGATTTCTTCCACTTGGGAAATCAAATCGCTCCCGTGCGGCTGCATTACGGAGAGGAAAATCATTCGATGCGCCGGCAGTTTTGCAGAATTTGGGAAAACGCGCTATCGTCTTTTCCATGTCAGAACGAATCGTATATCGAAAAGTTGCCGCAGACACCTACCAGGCGCTGCTCGGCGTTCATCAACATCTTGCGAAAGTTTTCCCCGATGCCCGGCTGCGGGCGCTCATTGAAATCCGGGTTTCGCAAATCAACGGCTGCGCCTACTGCCTGGACATGCATGCGACCGAGGCCCGACATTTGGGCGAAACCCAGCAGCGGCTGGACTGTCTCGCTGCGTGGCGCGAAGCCCCGTTTTTCACGGAACGCGAATGCGCCGCCCTGGCCTGGGCGGAAGCGGTGACGCGGGTTTCAGAAACGCACGTGCCCGATGACGTCCATGCCGCCGTGCAACCGCATTTCACGGAGAAGGAACTGGTGGACCTGACTGCCGCCATTGGGATGATCAATTTGTGGAACCGCATGAGCGTCGCCTTTCGCAGCACGCCAAAGGAGCGGAAACAATCAAATCGCCGCGCTGCTCAAAACCACCTTCAACGCCGCTGCTGTTCCAGGCGCGAGTGAAAGCCGGTTCTGTTTCACGTTGCCGGATTCCACGCAAACCATCTGCGCGTGTTCCGCCGGATCAAAGTCGTCGGGCAGCTTCTGCGTGGTCCACGGATTCCAGACGACCGTCGACTGGGAATTGAACTTCTCCACGCGGATCGTCCGCTTCAGGCTGGCGTCGTGGATTTCCACCGTGCTGATGTTGTCCGGATAAACGCGGTTGGTTTCCTGCGTTATCTTCAGCGCGGCATCGCTGCCCGGCCGTCTGGCTCCGTTCGCACCGGCGGCGAAGTCATCAAACGCCGCGCCCTGCAAACCGGTGAGTGAAATCTGGCCGATGTCGCCGATCTGAAAATAGGTGTGCAGACAATTCTCAAGCTCAAACGTCTCGCCGCAGGCATCATTGGTGGCGGTCAGCTCCACGGTCAACGTCTCGGAAACCGTGACCACGAATTCCGTGCGCAAGGATTGCCAGGTTGCGCGGCCGGGAAGCTGCGGCAGGGCGAAGTGCAGCGTCACCGTGCCGTCCGGCGCGGCGGCGGTTTTGACCAGTTCCCAATCGGCGATCCGCGCGAAGCCGTGCGACGGCTCGCCCTCGCGGTTGCCGAACCACGGAAAGCAGATCGGCACGCCGCCGCGAATCGCCTTGCCGGGCGCAAAGCAACTTTTCGCGCTCATGAACAGCAGCGGCGGCTCGCCGTTTTTCTGGAAGCCGGCGACGTGCGCGCCGAGCAGGTAAACTTCCGCCGCGCTCCGCGGCGTGCGGACTTTCACCAGCGGCAGGCCGCCGCAGCCATTGACCATTTCGATGCGGCCGGGGATTTCCAGCCGGCGAAGTTTTTCTGGAACGATGTTGATTTGCATAAAAATTATTCGCGAGTGGTTTCCTCTTCCGTCACGGCGGATTCGGAGCGGCTGACGACTGGTTCGCGTCCGGCTTCCTGCACCTGGATGTATTTGCGGAAGACAAAGGCGCCCACCGGCGTCACCAGCGCCATGCAGCCAATCAGAAACCACATCATTTCCGGGTGGCGCGGACCGGTTTCCGGGCAATACTTGGTCAGCAGCCAGCCGGACGTGCCGCCCACGAGAAATTTCGCGAGGAAATATGGCAGCATCGAAAGCGCCATGTAGGACGCCTCCTGGCCTTTTGGCGCGATGGCGGCGGCGTATTCGTAAAGGCGCGGCGACCACAGCGCCTCGCCGGCCGAGAGCATCGCGATGAACAGGAAAATGGAAATGTAGAGTGGATTCACCGGCCCGGCCACGCCGAGCCATTGGTGCGCGACGAGGTCGCCGAGCCAGCCGTCGGCCAGCGGTTTGAACCAGGCGGACGGAAGCGCCACGAAAAAAACGGAGAGCGCAGAAATCAAACTGCCCACCATCACCATCCGGTAGGCCGCGATGCGCTGCGTCAACACACCGCAAACCGGCACCAGCACCACGATCAGCACTTCATTGACGATGCCGCTCAGATGTCCCACCGGCGCGCCATTGCCGAGTTCGCGGATGCCGAATTTCGGAAACGTGTAATAAAGCTGATAATAAATCATCCGCACGCCCACGACCAGCGACATGAACGCCAGGAACCGGTAAAACGATTTCTGCCGCCACAGGCCGGAGAAAATTTCCGCGGTTCGCACCGAGGTTTCACGGATGGTGGCCGCCAGTGCTTTAACCGGATTGCCGGCGGTGGCGGCTCGCGGGCGGGCGGTGATTTTCACCCCGGTGTCCGTCATCTCCACCCCGTCGCGCAAAAACAGCCAGACGATGATCATTCCCGGCACCGTGAACACCGCACCCAGCAGGATCAGAACCCGGTAGGTGCTCAAGTCCGCGCCGAACAGCGGCATCACCCAGTGACCGTGTTCGCCGAGCCCCTGCGCGCTGCGCAGCCGGTCAAACATCCAGTCGCCCACTGCATAGCCGGCGTTCATCAGCGCGTAATACAGCGAGAACGCCACCGACCGCTGGGCGGTGTTGGAATATTTTTTCATCGCCGCCGCCATCACCGGCACCATCAGCGCGATGCCGATCGCCTGCAAATACAGGCCGAACGGCAGGACCAGCCAGTGGTTGACCGTCAGCGCCATCACGCTGCGCGAGACAAGGCAGATGCAGAAGCCAAGCAGAAAAGTCCGGCGCACGCCCAGCGCGTCCGTCAGCGAACCCACCAGCACGGTCACCAGCGTCAGGATGGCCGACCACGCCGCAATCGTCGCGCCCGCCTTCACGTCGCCATAGCCGAGGTCGGACGAGAGCCACAGCGTCAGCACACTCGCCGAGCCGACCTTGTAGGCGAGGTTTTCAAAAATGTAGGCGCTGTAGATGATCCACAGCTCGCGCGGGGCATGGCGCATGACCGTGAATTTTCCGATAAAATTCCTCAACTTGGTTTTGGCGGTTGCAACGGCAGGCGGCATCAAATTCGGGGCAAAATAAATCCAACCGCCGCGCCGGGCGAGGATTTTTAATTTTCCCGACACAACCCATCAAAAGCGAAGGGCGGTGTTTTCAGGATGGTTGGAGCGAATTAATCAAAATTATGGTTGCGGTTTCTGCGCTGCGGTGTTCCCCCTCAACCTGACCCTCTCCACTGGGAGAAGGAACGGCTGCGGGATGCGCATGTGAAAACCTGATTGATTTGCGGGCAAAATACCGCCCCCATTTCGCCAAAGGCTGGAGAAATTTCTCCCTCTCCCAGCAGGAAAGGGCCGGGGCGAGGGTGAATCGCATCGGCTGATTCTTCGGCTGCCGATTTTCTGAAACCGCTTTGGTGGCCGCCGTAGGCGGCTTGGGAACATGAAACAGCACCCCACGATACGTCTAATTCATCCAACCGGGATTTTGCGCTTTGTGAATATCCACTGCGGCAGCGTCATCTTTTTTATTGGCCTTGGTAAAAATGGCCGCTTCGGGTCGCTCGTTGACAAGCGGGCGCTCCGCGTGACAAGTTCCACCAATGAAAAACCAGGTTGCGCAATGGCTTGTCCTGACGATGTGTCTGCTTTGCTGGACGGTTCCGGCCGCGCCCTTGCAAGTGGGCGATGCCGTGCCAGCGATTGCCGCCAAGGACCAGCACGGTGCGGCTTATACCTTTACCAACGGGACGGCGTTTTTGCTGGTTGCCACGGAGATGGGCGGTGCCAAGGCCGCCAATCAAAAACTTGCCGGGGAAGGTGCCGGGTTTCTTGCCAAACGCCACGCCGCTTATCTCATGGACATCCACACCATGCCGGCCGTTGCACGGTATTTCGCCTTCCCCATGCTGCGAAAATATCCGCAGCGAATTGTGCTGGTGGACAACGCGGAAACTTTGAGCCGGGTGCCGGTCCAACCCGGGCGTGTCACCATCCTGAAACTCACTCCGGACGGACGCATCGCGAAAATCAGCTTCTGGCAACCGGCCAACGAGCCGGTGGCGGAAGTGTTAAAATAATCGCGGCATGACAGGCGCGTTCTCCTCCGCCATCGGAAAACAAAAACGGGAGGGAAGCGCCCGGCGGCGGCTTCACCTCCCGTTGAAACGCTGGCGGCTGATCAGTGCTTCACTGCAACCGGCTTGCCCATGGGCTGGCCGATTCCCCTGAGCAGCTTCACGAACCACTTGGCTTTGATGTTGAACGGCTTGCCGCCCTTGATGCGCTCGAATTCAATTGCACGAAGCTGTTTGCCACGTT
>JAJXXI010000639.1 GCA_021781185.1 bacterium | reverse complement strand
CCAACCGCCGACTTGCGGCTGCGGTGGGGACAGCCGTTACCACGGTTCGCACACTGAATTTTGAAAAAATCACCCATGAAAAATCGTGGCGCTGAAAAATCACCCGTTTTTCAACGGCCTGCTAGGAATTGTGTGTTCTTGGAGCGCCAGAAGTCCGCCACTCGCTACATGTTGAGATTCAGAGAAATTGCCCAGTTGAATGCCGGCCAACAAAGCACCCTTCAATATGATAAAAAAAGTCGTAAGCCCAAACGCCTGCCATAGTCCGATTGATAACACCGCAAGCGTTCGCTGGGTGATTTTATCCTTATGCGCTATTTCACTATAACCTCGCTTAGGATTTTGCCCCCGCAAAAAGACGGTTTTTACGAAGAAAAATGAGGCCGCCGTAAAAATCGCAATATTCAAGACCCGAACCAAAGGTTCTTCCAAAACTCCGATGGCCAGTTTATCAGAACTCCAAAAGAATTCATGGATGCCCAAAAACAACGCACCAACCAATTGAGGGAGCAGCAACGAAGCGCTTGAAATTCCTCCCGGTAATTTCGCCGGGCTGTGATAATAAAAAATCAAAAGAAGAACCTGAATAATAGGAACCAGCAGAAAAGGAATCACCGGTAGCTATGCATAGCCTGAATTTGGGATGAACCGATTCAAAACTGCAGAAGCTGCAAAAGGCATGCAAATCCAAGCCAGCACCCACTTCCAGTTAAGCAACCACTTGATGACACGGTTTTCAGCGGGAGCTAATTCGGAAAGCATATAACGTCCCAACATCCAATTGGCGACGGCTTGGGTGTCCTCCTTGGTAAGACCCAGATGACGATCTCCCCTGGCGGCAGCTATGGCCTCTTCTTCGTTCTGTTCATTAACGATTGAAGCCAGAAGGAACGACCGCTTTTCCAAAGCCTCTGATCGCCCCTGAATGGCTCGCAAAATTGTTTGGTGTTCAAGCAGTGGGAACGTGCTCAGTGAAAGTTTTTTGAGGGTGTGATAATCGGAAAGAAGATTCCGCATTATATCAACACGCTCCTTTGCTGCGGTGGTGCCGGCTTCCAACGAACGCTCACATGAATTGATTCTGTGAAGCAATGACTCGACATCCTTGAGCGCATCACCAGCACGCAGGTTTAATTCCGTTTCAAGCGACAATTGGCCGACTTCGTCCTGCGCCTCGATGCTGCCAACGCTGGATTCGAGTCGCATTCGCTCTCTCACGGTGACCATCCAACACAACACCTGTTTAGCTCCCGGAGTCAGGCCATGGTGATGTCCTTCTTTGGACTCGCGCGCGAGAGTTTTCAGGAGTGCCGCATAGTCGTCGGCCCGATCTTTCCATAAAAGATTCGAAATACAATCAATGTTTGTCCCAATGGAACCCTTGTCTATCGGTTGGCCTGCGATGATTACATCCACCAAGTCGGCCAACTTACGCAGGGTTTTTTGCAATTCGGCATCCTGGGCATATTGCCACAAATTTTGCAGGAGGCCTCGATCAGGCACGGTGTAGAGGACCGCATAAACAACTTCCCTGAAAGCCTATATCAATTTGGAAACTCACCATCCGAGATCCAAGATAGGGTTTGCGGCTGATATTCCCACTCCTGCCAACGAAGACGAATCAACGTCCGTTTATTTTGTAAATCAGTTCCTGCCCAATCCCACGAGCCTGGCACGCTTGCTGCGCACGATGCTTTTGCACGATGCTCCGCTCGTCTATCAGGCGGCCATCAGTCCTGCAGAATTAACTTCAGCCGAAAAGGCAGAATTAAACAGTTCCATCTCCAAATGTGAACAGGCTTCCACCAGAAAGCCACGGGTTGATAAAGACAAAGCCGCTGCTGCCACCGAAGCTTCATTGCACCAAACCGATGCGCTCGCCTATGGCCTCATCGAGGAAATGCTTCGGTTGCAGGACGCGCCATTTCAAATGCAGGTGATACTCGCCAGCCCGGTTCCGCTGCCGCCATCTCTTGTCGAAGCTGCCGGGGTGGAAATTACCAAGCCAATCAGCAACCGACTGGTTTCCGGTGGGCGAGCCTCGTCTCCGGTTGATCTTCAAGGCGGAGGTTATGACGCCGTGGAACCAGCAGGTTCCTCGGAGAGAAAAACCGCCGCCGAGAACTTTCGCTTCCTTGAGTTGAATCCCTGGGGACGCACGCTCGCCCCCAAAGGATGTGAACGATTCAGACAATTGGTGGACGCCAGCGAAGCGACATCGGCCTTCAGATTTCCGATTGCCATGGTGGACGGAGTTACCGGGCTCAATTTGCGAATATCCCGGAGCCGGCCCATACCGCGTGAGATCGCCGTGCTCGCGTCCCGCAAGACCGGCAAATTTCAAATCGGGCAGAACAACTACATGGGGCAGCACCAGCCCGTGTTCTTGAGTGAACCAGACCGGCTGCAACATACCTATGTCATGGGGCAGACCGGCACCGGCAAGACTACGTTGCTGAAGACCATGATTCTTCAGGATATTGAGGCCGGTCGGGGCGTGGCCGTTGTGGATCCGCATGGCGATTTATTCCGTGAACTGCTCCAGCAAATCCCCGCACATCGCCGCGAAGATGTGGTCATCCTCGACCCGATGGATACAGAATTTCCCGTAGGACTAAACCTGCTCGAATGCGAAAGCGAAGAGGATCGTTACTTTGTTGTGCGTGAATTTCGCGGCATCATGGAGCGGCTCATTTTCGATCAGTATGGGGATAAAAGCACGGAATGGCTTGGCCCGTCTTTTTTTCAGCACATGCAGATGAATCTTATGCTGGTCATGTCAAACCCGGACAACCCCGGCACATTGATTGATTTTTATAATATATTTCAGAGCAAGAATCATTGGAAACGCTGGCTGCCCTTGCATTGGAGCGACACACGCCTGCGCACCTGGGTCGAAAAAATCCTGCCCAACATAGATTATTTGAGGCGCGGATTGGACTCGCATCCGACCTGGGGAGAATATCTCAGCACCAAATTTGAGGATTTTGTGTTTGATCCAAAACTGCGGATGATTTTCGGGCAAAAACATTCGACAATCCGCATCCGCGAAATCATGGATCAAGGGAAAATTCTCCTCGTCAACCTTGCCAAGGGGCAATTGGCGGAACCCAACGCACGCTTCCTTGGCATGATTTTACTCGCCAAGATTCAGGCGGCGGCCATGGCCAGATCGCATGTCCTTAAGGCAAAGCGCCGGCCGTTTTACCTTTATGTGGATGAGTTCCAATCGGTGGCCACCGAGAACTTTGTGATGCTGTTGTCCGAAGCGCGTAAATTCGGCGTCTCGCTCACGTTGGCAAACCAGTTTCTGTCCCAGATTAAGGACAAGCGCATACAACAGGCCATCTGTGGCAATGTGGGGACGCAGATATGCTTCCGGGTGGGTCGCGAAGACGCGGAATTAATCGAACCGCAGTTCGCTCCGTTCTTCGACAAATACGATCTTGCGAATCTTCACAACCGAAATGCCTATGTCCGCACAACAGTCGATGGGAAAAGCGTCAATCCGTTCACATTGGAAACAACCCTGCCACCGCAACCGACCGCTGAAGCGACTGGCCGGGAAATCATTCAGGCCTCACGTTTGAAATATGGACGAGCCAAGATGGAGGTTGAAAAGCAGTTAACGGCGAATCTGGAACCCAGCGTGGATGCCCTATCAAAGCTGATTCATCAGGTGCATAGTGAAGCCAAGCAAAGCATCCGAGAGTGCTGCCAATTGCTGGAATTAAATCCCAAGAATTCAAGCGATGGAGCGGCTAAAAAATCATCACCTGATCAGGATAGAAAACTGAATTCCGTCGCCGGTGTAGTGCAGGCGTGGCTTGTGAACTGCAAAGAACTCGAGAAATTGGTTGTGCCAGCCAGCGATGACAATCACCAAAACGGGAGTCCACTATTGGAAAAATTTCCAACTTTGAAAAAAGAATTTGCCGCTGGCTTCAATTTGAAAGATGCCAGAAAAACCGATACGCAGATGCGAGGCCGTTTGCGCGTCAAAGCTGATTCCAAGACCAGTTTGGAAGATATTCTCGTCAAGATTCGGGCGAACGATGTTAGAATTTGCTTTGCGGAAGAGATCATTCGCAAAGAGCTGTCACAACCGCTTCCAAAAGTAGCAGGAAGTTAATCACGAACGCCAAGAGGCCAGTTAAGTTTGAGGAATTTAGCTGGCCCCGATTCACGGAAGCGTGAAGCTTGGAAATTAAAACCTCGCGCTCCAATAAGAGCGCGGGCGTTTTTCAATCCACTGCTGCCGGTTCACTTGCTGGCGTTCCGTCAAACTTCGTGCCGAGAATGAAGTCGGCGGCTTTCTGTGCCTGTGCTGCGGCCTGCACAATGAGCTTATTGTCGTTCTGCAATACCTCCAGCCAGTTCTGCAAATACGCGGCGGAATTCTGAAACGTGTTTTCAATGCCGGCATGGCCGCAGAGAAACGCAGCGCCGAGTTCCGCGACAAGTTTCTCGCGGCAATATGGATTCGAGCCGAAGCCGGCGCTTTCCGTTAAGGTCGGGCGATTCAACCGCGACGCATGGCCGGTCGCATGGGTGAGCTCGTGAAACAATGTGGCGTAGTAGCCCGCTTCCGTGTCGAACCGTGCACGATCCGGCATCGCCACGATGTCAACGCCGGGCGAATAAAACGCCTTGGCGAGTCCGTGCTTAATCTCTGGCCGCTTGGGCATGAGTGCGACGATGTCCTCGGCGGCGTTCACCGTGGCCGGCGCTGCTGCCGGTGCGGGAATATTCTTTAGCCCGTCGCACTGTGACGCATTGAACACATGGTAGAGCCGCAAAACGGTGTAGTGTGATTTCTCGCCGGTGATTTCATCCTCGGTTTCCTGACGCTTGCCGAAGATGACAGGACAGGATTTCTCGCCTTTCTTGACCGTGCCGCCAAGCTCCTTGGCCTGCCGGAACGTCAGCCAGAATGGCGATTCGTAGCTCGTGGCATGGAGCAGGAAAACATTCATGCCGCGATACGGTTTTTGGCTGACCAGATTGCGGGGCAATCCAGTCGTTACTGTCCACGGCTTTTGCCACGGTACTGTGCCGGCTTCAAGCATGGAGATGATTCGGTCGGTAATAACTTCGTAAACGCTTCCACGTTTTACGTCCGCTTTTTCGGGATGGCTCAAGAGTCCTGAACCTTCGGTGTTAATTTTAATTTGAGTATTCATGGTCTTTTTTTTGTTACGCCCGCTTTCGGTCTGGTCTGTCGTCCTTCACCAATTCACGCCCGCGAGTCAGGGCGGCTGGCGGGAGGAATCTACGGAGGGCACCGCCATGAGTTGCCCCCTGACGGCAGCGGGCGGGTGAGGACGGCGGAGCAAAGACCGTGGGCGGAGCTAAAAAACGACCTGAACCAAACATTTTCCGCGCAGCGGGCGCGACGGGCAGTCGCGTTTCATCCCGCTCGCTTGAGAATTTCCATCACCGGGAGCGCAAAGCAATGGAGCGATGGTGACGAAATTCACAAGGGAGCATTCCTGGGCGAGCGCAAGTCTTGGCTGCTGACGCGGTGAAGCCCGGCAGGCTGACAAGTCTTGCGCGACGGGGAAAATCAGCGGAGTCGAGATGACGACCTTTCGCGAACTTCCTACAACCGATATGCCGGTGTAAAATCAGCCATGCGCAAAATGAAGCAGGAAACCCGGGAAGAAAAATTGAAACGGCAAATCGGCAACCTCATGCGGGTATTGGAACAAGCACCCGCATTAAAGTGCATCCATGAGCATCGGGCTGAAATGCTGGCTCAACTGGATCAATTGTCACCGGCGCAAAGGTCGGCCTTGGTGCCTTGGGCTGAAACCCGTCGCGATGCCAAATTCTGCATCAAAGTCCTCGGCGAGCTGATTACCGACAAGCAGAAGGAATTAACAGTTTGTTGAAAAACGTTTGAACCAGCGAAGTTGAAGTTTGTCTGTAAGTCATGCGCGGAAAACCCCAAGCCCAGCCGGACTTTCTGACAGTGATCAACCTCAACCAATGCCCAATGCGTG